>NZ_JAWOVO010000014.1:0-149081 GCF_033339955.1 Vibrio sp. 1731
CGTTCAAATACGCCAGCATCCCGCCACTCCTGAAATCGGCGATGAGCAGAGCTTGACGAGCATATACCGGTGGCATTCAGCGCATTCCACTGGCAACCCGTCCTGAGTACGAAGAAGATGGCGTTCATTGCAGCGCGATTATCAACCCGCTTGCGGTGCGTACCCAGAGGATGGTGAGTTTTATGCTCCGGGATGAGAGGAGCCATTTTCTCCCAGAGTTCATCACTGATTTGCCACTTGTTGCCTGCCATACGTTGCCCTCAGAAATTATCGTTATTCATTATATTATACGATAATTCCTTTTGGGATAGGCTCTAAATCCTTCTTGAAGTTAGAAATTAATTCAGCTAGAGAATCGGCAAGCTTTAAAGCGACCTTGTAGTCATAATCTATGAGAATTACCTGTCCGAAACTACCTTCCTCTGTTGGACTTAAATCAACGCAAATTAAACAAGATGAACAGTCATCCGCAATTGGGATTCTACTTTTGCCGAAGGTATACTCTTTATCTATACCTTTATCGGTATAACTGAGTACGTTTCCATCACCATCATGGCTATAGTTTTCTACAAGGCTTGAGGTCTGTCCGATAGAGAGTAAAGCGACGCCATAAGCAAAATTTGCTTGCTTCTCGGGGTCCTGCCCTTTAGATGTTTTGTACAGTTCAACTAAATCTTGTGGTAGCTCTCTACCCACATTACAGCGAAGCAAATTTATTTCTTCTTCCGACGCTGGCTCTAAGAACGCATCAGCAACTAGTGGTGCTTTATTAAGTATTTCTTTTCTTACTTGCTCGAACATTAATTTTCCCTCGTTTTCATTGTAATCTTCGGGTTTGAAAGAATAAGCTTCAAAATCGAAGCGATGGTATTAATCTATTTCTTCTGCACTGCTCCAACTCAAATACCAGAAGTCTTAGTTAGAATGAGTACTAGTTATGCGGAACATAGGAAACTCGTATTACCCCTATTAATTAGAGGTAATGCGAAATGCGGTTAACTTGAGCGAGTATGAGCAAAGAAAGAGCCGTTTCCTAACTTCTAAATTTCTCTGTTTCATGGGCATATTTGGGTCGGAGAGTTTTGACTGCTCATCACCGTGTTGCGCGCATTAGTGTAAAACTGGTAGATTAGAATTTTAATAAAATAAATGTTACATCTCTAGATTTTGAACGAATAACCCTTCACGATTCTTATACTTGTTAACGGCTCTTATATCAGTAGAAACGTAATCACCACCTTTATTATCAACTTGTCTAATCTCGTATCCTCCGCAATGAACAGAAATATTCGCTTCTATTGAATGCTCATTTTTTGTTTCACCATTTACTTTCTTTGCTGACGAAACCCATTGGAAGCAAAACCTATCTTGATTATCTAAATATTCCGTAAGAGCAACTGATGTCCCTTTATCCACTTCGAAATAATCAATTGATAATATCTTGGATATGCCAGGATATTGGTAAGATGGGTTCTCTACTGTTGGTTCACTTAGTTCGGTTTGATTAGCACAGCCAGCAATAACTGATAATGTCGATGCCATAAGTAGTATTTTCTTCATTTTTGTTCCTTGTAGATGATAAAATTAGCCCCACGATCTATTAACGCTTTCGATAGTGGGGTTGTGTATGTTTATCTAATTGTTTACGTTTTGAAGGTCACGATAATCAACAGACTCATCAGCACTTGAGATGCTTGCTGCCTCACCGAACATTGCTATGTAAGCACTTGGGAAAGTCAAAGCGGCCCCTGCTATACCACAGATTAGAACGAATTTTCCTACGCCCTTACTTTGTGGTGAGCTTTCTCGGCTATTCCATGCCCAGGTTGCAAGGCTAATGACAATCATTGCAATACCAATCCATAAGCCTATGGTATATGTAGCACTACCACCTGCAGCTGAAATTGCATCCACGTTTTTTGCAGCTTGCTCTAGCTTTGTTTCATTGGCTGCCATCGTAGTTACAGAGGTTAGTGCTAGAGCGATACCCAGGGCACCGGACCATTTCGTTAGTTTATTCATAGTTACTCCGTGCTATCTCCTTCATCGAAGATATAAGTTGTGTTAGAAGAGAGGTTTGCCCGACCAGATGAGTCGAGTGTTATTGGGTCCACTGTGTCACTAAAGGTAAATACCTCACCCACTAGATCTAAACCACCGTGGAAAGTTAATAATGCGCCAGCTATTGAGAAGGATATTGGCCATAGAACAGAAACATCATTATCCGCTTTGTTTGCTTTGTACCAACCGATGAAACCAAACACGACAAGACCGAGGCCAAGTACTGCTCTCAAATTCCAGAGAACTGCAATCCAAAGTCGAACATGTTTAATTACATTTATTCCGCCATCTGCAATGGTGGAGTTATGCGTTTCTGAAGCGAATGAACTACTGGATAATGTGTAAACAAACATCCAATACCACTTTTTCATCGAAGCGCTCCAATACAGTAAGTATCTGAACAGATTGTTCCGTCAGCCGAGATTTCTCTAACAGTTCCAATGAAGTCGTAGTATTTTCCTTTTTCTACGGAAATAGTTCTTTCGCCAGAGGTCTTGGTAAGATTTACGACTAGCGCACTGTTTAGGTCCTGCGACTTAGTGATCATTGCGTAGTCAGGAAGAAGAATTCGCCCATCCTTGTATGTTACTCCCGTACTTGGAACTACCATTTTTGGCGCTTCTATTGGCTGTACTACAGTCGAGCTAGATGCTATTGCCATCGTTGGCTGTACTACTTTGCTATTTACTTCTGTATTTTTACCAATATGTTGGGTGGTAGTCTTAGCAACCTGTACTGCCGTTGGCTTTGTAATCGATTCTTTAGCAGGTTTTACAACTTTCTTTTTAGACTGCTGAGAGCGTCGAAGGTTGGCTAGTTCAGTCGGCGTGTACTCCTGGCGTTCTTTATCAATAAAGTATTTGCTGCCAATAAGTAAAACTCCGTCTTCTCCCTCACCTTTAATGTTGGTGACTTTATGGTTGCCAATTTTTGATTTGAACGGCTCACTTTTGTAAAGAGTGATGTAATGTGGAGAGTTATCGGATCTATCTGGTGCACGTACAGCAAAAACCCCCTCAGCAATCTCATCCACAACGTTGAATTCTTTTAAGCGTTTACGCTCACTACTTCGCGCTGCTTTCGTATGTCCGTTTGAAAGGCTATTGTTTAATTTAGCAAACTCGCCTTCAAATGAATTTACATCGCTTTCCAATTTATCCAATCTATTGGTTAAACTAACGTTAAAAGTTTCTTGAGCAGAATTAAATTGATGATATGGCTTCAATCTCATTGTAATTGAGTCATCAATTTGTTGCTGTAAGGTCGAACTGATCGTCTGTGTAATATTCTGTGACGCAGCTTTCGAGGTTGACTTCACAATCTCACTTTTTTGCTTACCAAATTCATCCTTTACTTTGCTAGGAATGTCTATTTTAGTAATGATTGATTGAGCGATTTCTTGTCTTTGTAATTCAGTGATAGCACCAAACTCTTCAGACTTAGTAATCACATCTATTTCAGTCTTAATGAGTTCAGGCAATGATTGCCTGAGAGCGGTGATCTCACGCTCAAGATTTCTCTCTAGCTTTTGTATTTCTTCTACTTTGGAAGGGCCTCCAAAATCTGGTATCAAACCCATTTTATGTGCAGCTAAACTAGCACCACCAACAAGCAAAGTAGCTCCTACGACATAAACGAGTAACTTTACTTTTGGCTTTGCTGAGCTGCTTTGGCTTTTATTCGCTTTGCCAGCATTTGCGTCTTGAGCTTCGTTATCGCTCATGATGATCGCTCCTTGTTTTTAATTGAATAATGTATTATATAAAAGATCTAAATTAATTCCATAAACGAGTTTTGTTGTCACTCGGGATTGATACATTTTGCCCAATATTCGATTTGCGAATTTCAGAGCTTAGGTCAGTTTCTTCGGAATTAACTTCTGTTAGTCTATTTTGCTCCGCCATCATCTTGAGAAGATCGCTCTGATTCGGAGTTTGAATTTCATCCGTTTCTTGTACTTGATTCTCAAACAATAAGTACATAGTTTGACCTTTCGGTATCTCTACCTGAACAGGTCTTCTCGCATTATCGTATAGGATAGGTAAAAAGCCTTGTGCAGCTTTGGCGATACTATAAACAATTCTGTCTCTCGTATTATCAATCGCACCTGTCGAAGTTGTTGTTTCCCCATTTGATGTTGTCACTGTCGTATCAATGAGTGAATCCAAAAAACCTGTCATAAACAAACCAGCAAACATGCCACCAAACCTCTGGATGTAATGGTGGTCTACTTCACCTTCTATAAGCGCCTTTTCAGTTTCAGCAGATAATACCCAAGCTTTTACAGGGATTTGTTTCCCATCTCTAATAACAGACGTTACAGTTAAGGCAACACCTGGAGCTTGTTCTATAAGCTCCATTTCACCGAACGCAATACTACCTTCTGCTTTTCCGGTTAATAAACGAATTCTGATTGGGCCAGGAATGTCTGAGTCGATAGGCAAGGTGGTACGGGCATAAACCAACTCACCTGCATCAAATACTATAGACTCTTGGTCTACTTCAACTGGTGGCTGTCTATATTTTTCATTAGAGGTTTCTTTTTCATTGTCCGTATACCCAACTGTGTTTTCTTTCTTATAATAATTAGGATGAATCCCCATTTGAGTCTGACCTCCATCAGAACGATACAATGCTGAGGCCACTTCTTGTTCTGCATCACTCGGGTCAAAAACGAACTGTGATGTTTTACTATAAATGTCAGCCTTCTTACTATAAGTGATTTTGTACTTTTCGCCTGTATCTGGTGCGTAAGGGAGACCTGAAAATAATGCTTGTGCACCTTCTGATATCTTTTTTTGTCGCTCAGCTTCTAATTGTATCAACCGCTGTCGCTCAGCATCGGCTTTGTCGTTTCGATTCTTTATTTCTTGAGCCTTTAAACTCATTTTAGTCGTTGCTAGTTCGTTTCGGAGATCTTCTAGCTGGCTTGAAGTTTCTATATCTTGTTTAGGCAACGGTAATTTTACGTCTCTACCTGCACTATTCTCTTCTGTATCTGAATTTGTCTTTTTAGACTCAGCATCTTTGCCAGACTTAACTTCTTGCCCCAGGGGATCAACCTCCTGCGACTTAGGCTTGTCAACTTCGGTTTTTGTATCTGGTCCCGTTGCTGATTCTTGTACGCGAGTTTTACTGATATGGCTCTCGCCATTAGTAGCAGCCTGTTTACGCGCGTTCTTCTCCCTTTCTTCGGTTTCTTTAGCGATAGGTGAATTTTCAGGAACACTGATTGTCCCATCAGTTGAGTTCTTAATCACATCGTCAGTTTTAACGACAGGTCTACCCGCTGTTTTATCACCTTTGCCCGAAAGGTCTTCTGTAACTTGATTGGAAGCCATATAGATTGCGTATCCAATCCCTCCGGCGGCTACTACAAACAAACCTACAACGATTGCTATTTTTTTTAATTTCATCGGTGAGAAGCCTTATAGTTCACTTGTATCCACAAACGCTTTTACTTTCTGTCGACCATCGCTAAACCAATAGAATGAACGGGGGTAAAGCTTGTAAAGGTTGTAATCACCGACACTTCCCTCTCTTACCAAAGAGCTACCTTTGCTTCTTAAAATGGCTGTTGTTCTGATATAAACAAATTCATTATATAAATAGGCTTGGCCATTGATTCCTTGCAATTTAGTTTCTTTGGCACCAGGCACACCTGTTGTCGTACCTGAAAGAAAAGAAAAGAATTCTGGACCAGCTTTATCAAGATCTACACTTGAAGTAGAACGGTATTGTATTGGCTTGGCGTTCGGGCCAATTAGTGGAATGATCACTTGTCTTCGAGAATTGTAGTAATCTGTTTTTTCAGAACTAATCATGAAAGGAATAGTTGTATCTAAACCCTTCAGCTGAAACCAGCCCGAATGAGTTACTCCAGGTAAACGAGCTTCCAAGCTATATGCGTTACCGGGTGTTTTTCCAGCCTCGAAGGCTCCCTGAGCTCCTAGCTTAACATATACAATAGGCCAAGGAGCTCCTGTCTGGTCGAAAAATGAAATAGACCCAGGGAAGCCAGGGTACACCTGCAAAATTAACTCCTGAGGTAGTGAAGGATCGAATTTAATCGTATCAATTAGACTTTCCGGGGGCCTTACTAAAAGTTTATTTTCTGCAATTAGCCTCTGCCTTTCTATTTTACGCATCCTTTCAATAAAAGCAGGGTCGGAGTTCATTTTCTCACTTTTAATGATGTCATTCTTTTTATTCTCAGCCCTCAGTATCTCAAGTCTGTCTCTATTTTGGTAATTACTCTGGAGTTTCGAGTATTCTAGATCTGTTATGTACGTCTGAATTGCATTTTGTTCATACACCTCAAGTTCACGCATGTTAATCAATATATTTTCTATACTTCCATATTTCTTTAACAATGCATCCGCAATTGCAGCATGACTAACTTGGTTAGTTTGATTAGCTTGAGAAAACGCCGACAATGACAACACCACCGCACTTACTGTTAAGCGGAAATAGGCTTTCAGAGAGGAGATGTTTCTTGAGTGCATTGGTAATCCTTGAAGTTTAACAAGCGTAAATATATTTCATTTGTGTATTAAAAACAACCCTACTCAGACAAACCTAACGATTGTAGTGTTTTCTCTACAATATCACTGACTTCTTCGTCGCCGAGAGGCTCTGATTGGAGTTCTTCTTTAGGATATTCCAATATGTCCTTGACTTGATTGATCGCCGCCTCTGTGGCTCTTTCAGCATTAGGCTCATCTAAACCAGCTAACAAATTTATATCTATAGTAGTACCAGAGATAGTGCCTTTATTGTTCTCCTGAGCGCTTTCAAGAAATGGATCTGATAGGTTAGATGAAACATATCTACTGTTATAAGCGATATCCAACTCGCCGTATGCATCATTGTCAAAATTAGCAAGGTCTACTTCGGAGGTCTCTTCGTTCGTACCTAAATCTTGAGTGGATAAATATGCTGGTGGCGAAACAACTTCTTCGCTAGTACTGTGCTCAAAGGGACCTTCGGCATAGAAGTTGTTGTACTGCATAATTGAATCAAAATCGTGTTCTTCTTCTGGCCAATCCTCATCACTATAGGTGTTTTCAAAGTCATTAAAATCGAGCTCATCATTAAAGGCTGAAACTTCTTCATTATAAGCCTCCATAGAGCCCATAATCTGTACTTCAGCATCTGTTTGTGCAAGACCAACAAGCTCTTCATCGAATACATCTACTGATGATTCTTCAGGTCGTATTTCTTCGACTTCTTCAATGGCGCTCTCCGTTATCAACGTTGCGTCTTCTTTAATTATCCCTAAACCAATAGCCATCATCATTTGTTTAGAGATGTTTTCAGTGAGGTTTAATGCTCTTACTTCAGTTAGATTATTTTTTAGCTCTAAGAACTCCAACATTTCGACATTGCTATCGATATAATCGTTGGCCTGTTGAACATATTCATTGGATTTTACTAACTGCTGCCTCTTAGCCGTTTCTACCTCATCGTCAGAAGGCTCAAGCACCTGAGCAAAATAGTTCAAACGAGAAGTTTCTACATCTGGGAAGTCGAGTTTTAATGCTCGGAATGGGTATACATCACCACCAAAAATGTATAAGCCTTCTCCAGGTTCAGCACTAGCAAGCATCTTAGCGTTTACAGTATCTTTTTCTTCTACTCGGACATCATCGTTATCATGGACCGCCCCAGCCAAATTATTCTCTATTCTATCCTGACGGGAACCAAATACCTTGCCAGTTCGACCAAGCGCCAACTGTAACGATTCACCATGGTCTTCATTTTTAAGAATGAATTTATTGTTTAAGTTGCCCATTAGTGCTTCATATTCATCCCGGCCGCAAACCTTCTGGAACATTCCGGCTGTCTGAGCTCCAAAAAGAACGTGAAAACCATATGAACGAACCAAGGCAACAATCATGTAAAAACCTTTAACCGCATACATTCCGTACTCATCAAAGAAAAGTCGTACAGGATATCTAGCACTGGAAGGTCTATTGTCTACTGTAGTAATTCGAGAACCTTGTAGCTTATAGCCAGCAGCTCTCATTAAAATAGGCCGTAATCCCTGCAATAGAAGCCTACCCAATGCTGCAACGGAATCTGGGTTTTTGGCAATGGAAGGAAGCAGAACTAATAATACTCGCCCCCCTAAGCATACATCCGTCATATTTACTTCCGAAAGTTTTGTCACGAATATATGCCCCATGGTTTCACTCAAGTCAGCCATGGTTTCACTAATCATCATCACACAATATGTGTGCTGTTCATCTGCTTTACTATTAAGATCAAGGTTGTCTATCTGTTCCTCAGTCATATCAAATATGGCATCACTAATAGAAGGCAAGGTTTTTAAATACTGCTGGAGTGGTTGTCGGTACTTTAAAGGCACATCTTTTCGCGCTGCCTTTTTGAGCATAGTTTTAATGACAAGAAAGTTTCGAACCACTTCGATGTTTAAATCTAAGCCTTCCACATCCCTTTCGTAAGCAAGATACTGATATGCTCCCCCAATCATAGTAGAACTACGACCTTCCCAAAAAGAGCTATCCCCTCCATCCGTTTCACGCCCTAACCCCATGGTTATAGTCTTCATCTGGTCAGGGGTTCCCGCATTTAGAATATTCATGTTATTCGAAATGCGATCGTCGTCGTGCATGTTAGTAGTATCTAAGGAGTCCATGGGAGTCAGAAAATTGAGAACCAACAAATCGTGGAGTCTATCTAATCGTTTCAAGATAGCGAAAATTGTCCAAAACAATTTTATATCCGCCTTACCATCAACTATGACTGCTGATGTTCCTCCTGGCTGGAGAAGTGCTTGAAATAGCAATGTCAGTATAAGTACAGTTTTACCCGAGCCCGTACTGCCCATGACGAGTGTATGTCTTGTTTCCATATCCGGGTTGGATACGAGTAACCTACGTAGAAAAAATTCAAACCCGAATATTAATGTACCGTTTCCTCTTTTACGCTGGGGAATAAGATGGCCAGCTTTAACTGCGTCTTTTAACGACTCCTTTTTTGAAATAAACTGCTCCCACTCCGGCGCGTCAAAAGGATATTCATGCTTCTCTCTTGAGTTTGTAAGCTTCAGACAAATTGCAAATGCAAAAATAAAGTCCCCATTTTGAGGGAACATAAACAAAGCAATCCCGCATGCAGCAATTAATAAAGGAAATGACACATTTACTGCTGACTGTATTCGCATCCACATAGTGCGAGAATCACGATGAAAGAGCTCTGGGTTATTCAGTTCAGGGTTTGTGTTTAGAACCGACTGCTTCTTAAAACTGGCCATACTAATCAACTTCCTTGTACTGCTTCATTAACTCAGGAATATCCTCATAAGGGTCATTGAAGACTTTCTCATCCTTTTCTATATCGACACCTAGTGACTTTAGAATCTGTTTTGCCTCATTCTCTCGGCCATCAGCCTTTTTCTCTATCTCGCTGAGATCAAATAATCTACTAAATTCATCCTCATCCATGTTCAGGAGGTCTTCTCCTTTCTTACCTGCTGTTAATATTCTCTCTGCATTAATGTGAAGGTCTTGCACTGCTCCTAGGACACTTGGAATTGTCATTCGAAATCCGGCTTTTCTTTCCATAAGAAAATGCGAGCGAGTACCACTTGCTTCTAAGAAAGGTGTTTCTCTGCCGATAGACTGCAATACCATTCCTAAATTTCGGTCATGCTTAGTTACCCAAGTAAACTCGTTTCCTGCAATACGGTTTACATCTTTAAAGAGAAGCATCAACGCCCAGATTACAGTAGTAGAATAAGCATGCTTCTTTGTTACCATTGCATAGAGGATTTCTTCGAATGTACGGGTTGTCTTTCCATCCATTTTTTCCTTAAGCTGTGTAAGAACCTTTCTTTCAATACCGTTAAATAAAAGTATTGTGTCTTCGATACTGCCAGCGTAAGGGACGCCATCATTCAATAAAGTTGTTGGACGAAAGCCACCTATTATCGCTCCTCCTCTCTTAAACTTATCCGCTTCATTACCCTGTTTATCTACATATTCAATTGGAATGGTTTTCCCATTATCATCAAACAACCGTGCTAGTTTATCTTCCGAATGTAGTTGTTGCGGTAAAGGACAGAGGAGAAGCCTCTCTAAGCTGATAGTCGCTGTTCGAGAGCAAAACTCTATTGTTGAGTCTTTCGGGTTCTCGCAGTAATAGAAGTAACAAATAGGCCTAAAATTGCTAACAAACCCCGTTTCTTTTTGCATTTCTTTGTCACGTTCTATTTCATCTAATGTGACACCCAAAGGAGGATTTGCTGTGAGCATTTCGTAAGGAGATACACCCATAGCGTATCGGTTTTCATAGTCAGAGCGATTTTCGAAATTGTAATCATGTGAATAGTCACAAGGGTTTTCACCCTCTAAACGTTCTTTATATTTAGGAAACATCCAGCCAATGGAATATCCCATCAATTTATCGTAGAAGTTGGGCGGTACTATACGTTTTAAATGAGGATGAACCTTGGAAGCAGCCCGTATCATTGATTCAACGTTGTGTTCTTTTCTGGTTTTAGAGCGTATTGAATATTCTTTACAACCTAAGTAGATCAGAGCTAAAGCGAAGGGCCATTTAAGTATATTTCCGAAAATAGAGTCGTAAGCTCCAATATACTCGGGTGTAATCATCGTATAATGCAATTCTAATATTTGATATAGCCCCTCCTTAAACCCCCATCCTTGAAATCCTGTTAGCCAAGAGGTAGTTACAACCACGAGGTTCTCAAAAGCAAAAAATGTAAACATCTGAGCTATCTTTAGCATTCTCCACACAAAAGCAAGTATGTGGAAAAAGTGCGCGTAAACCCCGTAACCCATACCTATTGCTAATGCTAGAGCTAGGGCGACTGAAGCATTCAACTCTGATTCTTTTTCTGGCGTACGCTGACTCATAACTTAGGAATCCTTAAAAATTATGTTTGTGTCATCAATACGTCGCTCTTTAAGAATCATTTTTAGAGAATCATACTTTCCTTTGGTCAATGGAATGGGTAACACAAGCCGTGCCCTTAGACCTTTTCGATGAAGTATAAAGTTTACGGTTATGACGAAGTAGTAATAGAGGAAGACAACACATCCGAAAGTCGTTAAAACTTTTGCCGAAAAGTTCTTGTCGGAAGCTGTTAACGATTGCATAGCTTGAGTTATTTCGAAGGTTAAGACGATACTGATCACACAAAATATGACCGAAGCTCCGACAATCGCTTGCCCTACTAAATGTGACTTAAGTACTGGATGTATCGTTCTGAACTGTTTCCACATTCCGATATATGTGACGAATAAACTAAGTACCGGAGCAAGAAGAGAAACTCCACCTGAAACAGGCATTAAGAGTAATGAAAGATACTGTAGAAATATTAAAGTTAACATTTTTGCACCGTTGCTTTTAATCCATTTAAGGCATATATTTTTCACATCATAGCAAATTTATCAACGGATGGAATGGTTTTAGCTAAACGAAAACAACCAAATCTAACATCTCGGTCAACCCTCAAAATCAAATCAACCAAACAACCAAACAACCAAACAACCAAAAATATGGCATTGCTTTTCATCCGTAAAAGACATATATTTTTGTGATTATAAAATATGTCATAGGTAGTAGTAGTTTGGAGTCACTGTTAGGAAGCAACGTCATTTTGTTTTCTCAAAAAGAAAAAGAAACTTTATGCATTATCTCGAATGTCGAATATGGACGCCGTGTTGCTGAGTTACAACTATCTTCGGCTGATAGCTACAAACCTGTTTTGAGTATTCTTGTCTCTATTGTCGATAGTAACCATCCAGAGTTGGACACCCTCGATCGCTGCTTCCTTGTTAACTCATCAATCTCTACAGATTCCATTGAATTAACAGAGCTTTTAGAAAAGTTTAAAAGCTCAACCCAGTCATACCAACAAACGATAGAGATTGATGGTGTTGAATTTTCCTATCTGCGCAAGGAAATAGAAAGGTTACAACTAATAGGATAAATGTAATGGAAAACGAAGAGTCTGTTGGCTTTAAATCAGTTACCCAATCTGCCGAGTTAATTATCCATGCAGGGTCTTCTCCCATCCCAGGAGAAGTCAGAAGCCGCCTAGAAAAGATACCAAGTATAAAGCCAAGACCAGCGCGCAGAATAATGGGTGTGAAATTGGCTGAATTGGGTGTCAATAGAAACCCTTATGTTGCAAATAGAGCAACTAAGGCTTTACTTGCACTGACTTCAATTACGTGGGGCCTCACCCTGCTTTTATTGACTGGTTCGCTGGTTAATTTTTACCTGCTTGAAAGAATAAATATCAGCGCTACCTCCCATGACGCAAGGATTGAGCCTACTGGCAAGCCTGTACGCATCGGTAACTTGGATTAGAGGAAGGATATGTTTCGCTCATCCGTAATTAAGAATCATCGAGGGCTCCTATCTGGTTTCGTAGTGCTGGTGGTCATTATCTATTTCTTAGAGTTTGCACTAAACACTCTTACAACAAATAAATCTGGTTACTACAAGATCCCCACTTACAACGATAAGGGCATTACCCGAATAGTTCCTCAGGTCCCATTAAGTGACCGTCTTTTTTCTGACTCTGAAGTTATGGATTTTGTAACTGAAGCTATGTACAACACACTCTCTCTATCTTTCGATAGTTATGAATTGTCTATGACAGAATCAGCATTACTATTCTTTACTACTTCTGGCTGGAAGTCATTCTCAAGCGCAGTTCAAGAAGCAGAAATTTTATCAACCATTTTCTCTAATAAAGAAATTATTGAGTTTTACCCTACCCGAGCGCCTTTTATGGAATACAGTGGCACAGTTGACGGGAAAATTGATGGAAGATTCACAAAAGATGCCTACTGGGTATGGCGAGTTAAAGTTCAGGGCAAGATTATGAAAAAATCTTTGAAGGTTAAAGACGCAACTGAAACTGAGCTCGAGGCTATTCAGAATCAAAGGCACCAGGCCGCTAATGTAACTTTCTGGCTTGATTTACAACGTGTGCCAAAGGGTAAGGGGGCAAGTGCAGTTAAGATCATAAGTTCTTCTAATTGGGATGTTGATTGGTTATGAATATTCCACGACTTATTCGCATACTTAAATTCGACTGGCCATTTGTGCTTGCTATCGTTTTATCTGTTTTAGCTATTTTTAAACTTTCCGAATTCAATGAAGAACTATTAGGGAACCCGGATAGAGTTTTTCTTTATTCTGATGGTAATGGTGGTTACACAAGGGCCTTTGTATCACGTGACCCACGCTATACAGACGAGAAGGTTGTCAGGTTTCTTCGTCGTATGGTGAGCTCATGCTATACCGTCGATTATAAAACCGCTCAACACCTAATGAACGGTGAACGCGATAACGATTATGCCAACTGTATTGAAAAGCACTTTGCGCCAATAGCCGCCACATCACTGTTCAATGTTTATCCTACTGACCCTATGATTGAGGCGATTCTTATGTCAGAAGGTAAGGCTAACGTTGTTGTTCCTTACGATCCTATCGTTACCTTAAAGAACAAACCTGGTAAGCCTTTAGTTTGGGTAGTTGAGGTTCCGATAATGGTAACAGTCCAATCGGTATCAGGAGACCAAACAACCTCATTCATTGCTCACTACACAGTTCTACCTGAACCTAGAGCGGATAACGCAAGTTCATTACTCATCGACAGGGTGGTTTTTAGATGAACGTTAAAGACCTATTCAATTTTATTAGTACAGCTTTGGGGAAGACTCCGTTAACAGGAAGACAAAGTTCGAAGTCTACTGAGGATAGCTTTGTTAAAGGGGATACCTTTAGTTGCCAATCAATACCCTCCAGCGAGGTTAACCGTAACCACGATGCCGTGTTTGAAACAGATAAACGTCATAATTTAATCTATGACAATTTTAAGTCTGTCCAGCGATCTCCATACTACGCTCTGGTTTTATTTTTCTTAGCTATTGTTGCATTTTTATACGCCTTGAACCTGTTCATAGATACCACAAAGATTACTTCAACAAACTACTTTATTGCATCAACGACAAGTGATACTGCTGTATACCCAATACCCACAGATAAGCATATCTTGCCGACTAAGGACCAAGAAAGAAACCCTGGCGAAACTTACTCTGAAGAAGAGTCAGAAGTATTAGTTCGTGAATATCTAGTTGATAGCCTTAAAGACTGTTTTTCAATGAACTACTTAAATGCAGCAACAGTACTGTCTAGGTGCAAGTCCAACCATTTGGACTCTGAAACAGACACCCAAGACATATTTATTGAGCTTCTAAGAGCAAGTAACTATATAAATATAATGAAGAAATACCAGACTTCTGCATTACTCCACGTAGACACAAGCTCTATTAAACTTTTGAACAAAGCAATAGCTCAGCGTGAAGCCGTACCTGGCAGCGGCGTTATGCGTAGCCGCGCTGTCTGGATTTACCAACTTAAGATGCATTATACGATGGAGAAAGTTTCTGTCTCTTCTCCCACCTTGTGGCAAGTTGAGATGATCAGAGAATCTGCTTTCAACAAAGAGTTCCCTGTTTCTATCTTCAAAATACGCGATATCGAGTGAGTGAACATGAAAAGTCAAAATAAAGAGCTTCAAGTTAACCCGAGAAACTTTCAACCGTCTTTGTTGCAAAAAAATTTACATAAATCACGCAAAGGAAAGTCAAAAACTAAAAAAGCGTTGGCAAAAGCTCCAAACTACTATAGAGACCTTTTTCAGCCAATTGAAGGGGTCTTTAGCCGACCTTCATTTGGCGAGTTTCAATTCACTTACTGTGGATACATGATAGCTAACCAGCGTGAGGGTGTTCTCAATATCTATGTACCACAAGAAACAGACTCCCCATTACTAGAGTCACTCGAATCATACGGGTTTTATCTATGTAAAAAGTACCCTATTTCTGTACCCAATAGCTCTAGATCCTCAAGACTTCTTATGAAGCGCTATCTTTCAGAAAAAGTATCAGATCAGCAAGCTGTGGAGACAATAATGCAGTTAAAGATCATGCTAAATGCAGCAATAAAAAAACAACAACAAAGTGAGGATTTAGATATATCGGCAATGCCTAGCCTCAGTCCTACAATATTTAAGTCACTAAAAGATATCGGTATAAATAAGCAATCAGAGTTAAGGAAGGCAGACTTAAATGTTTTGTTCCATAAGATCAAAAGTGGAAACTCGAAGAGCTATAAAGGGGTACGCTTGTTATTTCAGCTACATTGCTTAAGAGAGGATACTCAAGTTCCTTACTTATCTAACGATACCAAACAACGCTTAGTTGATTCTTATAATTTTTTCGCCAAAATTAGAGGATACGCCCCTCTGACTTATATGTTTTACAGCTAGAAAATAACCTTGCATTAGTTTCTTTCGACATGCAATTAAACCATCAGTTACAAGGTAACCAGTCGCTCATTAGGCCTCTATTTATTAGTTAGTTTCAAACAGCAATAGATGTTGAATGTATGTAATTCTCCACAAAACATATGGTGACGTTAGCTAGGTATCGTTCACCATACTACAAGTGCTGATTCCCTCATTAACCCTATATTTTAAATCCTTCGATTCTAGTTTCCTTTACCTCTACTGTTAGCTTGGGGTGTGGTAACTGTCCTCTAGCCAGCATTTGAATAGGATTTCCTGTTCGTTTTGTAGTGGTTTCTTTATTACTTTTTTCATACGCTACTTTGGGTGATATTGAAGACTCCCAGTAAAGAAGGTCTACTGGAAGAGCGCATAGAAATTGTAGAGGTTTCCGTGTCTTGAACTCACCGTGAACTAAGCGCCTTTGTGCATATGAGTAAATTAGATCCTTTTCTGCACGAGTGGTGGCCACATAGAATAGCCTAAGCTCTTCATGAACATTGTCTTTCTCATTACCTTTGAAGTGTGCTTCTTCTTCGCAGCCAATGACATATACACGCTTAAACTCTAAGCCCTTACTAGCGTGTTCTGTCATTAACTGAACCGCACTAGCCCCTTGCTCACCAGAATCCACCAGCATGTTAAGTTCTTTGATACAATCATGTAAGTGTCCATGAACCTCAGTGAAAGCAAAAAGGCGCTTTGTTAAGGTAATGACGTTTTGCTCTCTTTTATTAACTTCTGAGATTACTTCTGCTGTCATCTCTTGAGTTTTATACTTCTTCTTAGCGTTATCTATAATTTTGGGTTTGAACAGCTCGACCCAGATTTGATGCAAACCTTCCTCTAAGCCAGAAAGTACTTCTCCCCACTTATTTCTCAGTTCAGAATCACTAAGTTCATAGTTATTTATTTTTGCTAAGTCAGTGATTGAACCGCATTCGAACAATGCTTCTTTGATAATTGAGTGGCACTCCAACAAAGAGGCAAATCCAAGCTTTCTATCTTGAGATTTTACAGTTCCATACGTGGTCATGTACTTACAGTATTCAATAACTGTTAGGTTTTTATCAATGAGCTTTTGGCGCATAGTTACGCCCTTAGTTTTAAGGCTTGCTGCATCAATGACACGTGAAGCAGCCATAACATCCTTCTCATTAGCACAGAAACGTAGGAATGCACTCCAGTCCTTTACTTCTTTACTATCAAAGAAATCCTTGTCGCCAACAACTCGGTATTCTACCCCATGCTCAATAAGTTGAGCTTCAATTGGGTCTTTGATTACTTTTGAACGATACAGAATGGCAATTTCTTCTGGTTTTAATTCACCAGATTCGATAGCCTGTTTAATCTCATTGGCTGTCGTAATTGCCTCATCCTTGTCATTGGCAAATTGTCGGGCAATTGGCTTATCACCCTGAATATTTGCCATTGCTATCATATGTCCGTCTGTAACCTTTTGGTCTTCATGCATTAAGTCAGCAATAGCATTGGCCACATTTACAACTTGTTCAGTTGATCGAAAGTTCTCTCCCATCTGAACAATCTTCATGTCTCCGAATTCTTTTTGAGCATTTAGTAACTGACCGACATCTGCAGCCCTGAAAGCATAAATACTTTGTTTTTCATCACCAACCATAGTTAGGTTATTGCCTTGACCAACAATAAGTTTTAACAATAAGCCTTGGACTGGGTTAGCATCCTGATGCTCATCGGCAAGTACTGCTTTAAACTGGTTTTGCAACCAGGTTCTAAAACCTACATCATGTGTGAGAATTTTTACCGCATGGACGAGAATGTGGTCGTAATCAATAGCATTCAGCTCAATCATTCGTCTGTAGTAGACCTTCCAGATACAAACGCAATGGCTTAACAAGGCTTTCTCATCAAAAGTCAGATTTGGGTTGGTTTTGGACTGGTGCTCGAACTCAGACTTAGGACCACGACCATAGGACAAGGATAGCCCCATGAAGTTTTGAACATACTTTGCACCACCGTGCTCTTTTAAGAACTCATAGTCTGAGTTCGATAATGTTTTCTTAGCTGACTCATTTATTAGTGTAAGGGACTCAGTTTCATCCAAGATAACTAAGTCACTCGATGTATAACCGCACTTTACAAAATATGGGTGTTGCTTTTTGATGGCAGGTTTTATGACTTGGTTTAGTGCAAAGGAGTGCCAGTTACAGATAACAGCTTGATAAGCTTTGATACCTATACGTAAGTAAAGACGCTCTAACATTTCCGCAGCAGCTTTCTTGGTAAAGGTTATGGCACAAAGTCGACAGGGTTCCAAGCCTGACTCAATGAATGTCGCGGCCTTCTCCACAATAACGCGAGTCTTACCACTACCTGCCCCCGCATTAATCATGCAAGGTACTCCAGTCGTGTTGACTCCTTCATACTGACTCGCGGTTAATTTCATTCTCATCCCTCCCATTTAAGTGTTTATATATGGTATTTTAATTCAACCTCAAAGTCAACTTTAGTCTATTGTTTTTTGTTGCTAAATGATATATTTCATTTAACGGAGGATTGCGTCTATGTTTGAATTTTTGGGTGTAACAGCAGCTGACGGTCTTGAGCAACTTAAAGAACCGGAAAGGTCTTATTACGAATATGTAATAGAGCATGGCGACACGGGGCTGTACAAAGCCATGCCGTGGAAAAGTAAACGAGATTTACTTCTTACTTACAAAGGTGAGATTGAAGAGTGTACTTTAATCTCTAGCAAGCTAAACAATATACATCCTAAATACATACGTACAATCATGAGAAGCGAGAATGGTTGGCCAGGAGCTGACCAGAAAGCCAAGAACGGTTCTGGTGATTTAGGAATAATACAAGTTAACCCTAAGGTTTGGGATCAAGAGTTTCGTAAGCTTGGTGTGACTATAAACTGGGAAGACGTCAGAGATGATGTATGTGCAAATCTATTTATTGGTGGTGTCATTCTGGCCAGAAGATTAAACGCAACGAATGACATTTTTAAAGGCCTCGCTAACTACCATCGATATGCAACTTCAGACAATAAATATTTTCATTACTCGTACCGCCTGAAAGCAATGAAGCACTTTGCTGATATTGAATCTGAGTATGGTCGTTGGATTTCTCACCGAATACACGCAGTCAATAAACTAGGAGAATAGCCATGTGGGTCGCTATTGCAGAGAAGTCTTCTCAAGCTGAAAAGATCGCATCAGCTTTGAATCTTAGAAAGCAAGGTGGATTATATTCAGGCTTCTACAAAGGGCAAGAACTGATCCTTTGGTATGCCGCAGGTCACTTCCTCGAACTGTCTCCCCCTACAGAGCAAATACAGAACTTCAGTTGGAACGATCCACGTACTCACGAACGCATCCCTCGCAAGGTTCCTTATAAAGTTTGTCCGGACATACCAGCTCGTGACGGATACCCGGCAAGAAAACCAGGAGAGCGAATCCAATTACTTAAACAGTATGTCGACAAAGCGACTTTAGTCATTGGTGCTACAGACCCAGACCGAGAAGGTGAAGTCATATACCGTAGCATTTTAGATTTCCTTAAATACGATGGCCCATTAAAACGAGTTTGGTTAACAAAGGGGTTATCCAAGGATGCAATACAAACCTCTTTCGATGAAATGGTCGATGCATCTCAATACTACGGCGAATATTTAGCTGGGTCTAGTCGTCGTATGGCAGATTACGCAGCCATGGTTCTAACTGCCACCTACACTTATTACTCAAGAAGGGGAATGCTTGGAAAGTACCTAGGCTCAGGGGATAAGAAAAGCTCAACGACATCTGTTGGTCGAGTTCAGTCGACTGTTGTAGGTTTTACTTACCATCGTCATCAAGAAAGAGCAAACTTTAAATCTGTAACTCACTTTCGTCCGGTACCGCTGATCAGGTGTAACGGCGCTGTAAGTTTTGAAGGCCGATACCTTCCAGAGATAAAAGACTCCGACTATGACTCCCCTATCCCTGGCGTAAAGTGGGATGAAAAAAATCTAGCATCCAAAATATCGCCTGATATGTCTGAGGAAGAAGTCGAGGAGTTAACCATAAACAATAGACCTAAACCTCTTTATATCGACAAATCTATTATGATGGATTTTACGGAAAGGCTTAAGCAAGCGTGCATATTGGATTTAGATATAAATGAAAGTATGGCGACTTCTGCCCCACCAAAGCCTTTATCACTGACCAAACTACAGAGTCTGATTAGCAACGCTAGTGCCACTGATGTCCTCAATGCAGCACAACGCCTATACGATTCTGGTTTTATCACTTACCCAAGAGGTGAAGAACAAGAGATTTCTGACAAAGATTACAACCCTAGGGATATTGCGGACAAATGTACTCAACTAGCAAAATGGGACCAATTTGGCCAAGCCGCCCTTAAAATCGCTGCCATTCAAACGGGACAAGACGATACCTGCGCAAGTTTCAAACCAAGCTGCTATACGCCAGGAGATAAAATACACGATGCTCTAGCTCCTGTTGTTATACCTAAACCAGGAGAGCTACAGGGGCTAGATCTTCAGGTCTTTGAAGAAATTACGTCGCATTACTTGCAAGCACATTTACCTCCATCAAAATATTTAGTTCAAGAAGGGGTTTTAAAATTCGATACCCATGGGCTTTTTGGAGAACCGGTATCTAGTTTCAAGATCACAAAGCGATCTTGTATAGAAACTGGGTGGGAACATTACTTTAAAGGTAAAGAGACCGTCCAAACTATCAGCTTAAACGATTTAGACAAAAGCAATGTTTCAATTCCAGATGTTGAGCTAAAGGAGTCTACTACAACTAAGCCCCCTCTCTTCACTGAGGCCTCACTACTTTTTGCGATGTACCATGCGGCAAAATTCGAGCCTAATCCTATTCTTAGGAATTCACTCAAAGAATCAAAAGGCATTGGGACACCAGCTACTAGGCCAACTCAAATCGCAACTATCTTAATGCGTGAGTTCGTAGCGTATACTAGCAAGGGTAAAAACCCTTCGATTGATATCACCCCAAAAGGGATTGAATTGTATAAGGCACTACCTGATTCATATAAAAGCCCTGGTACTACTGCCAAATGGGAACTCAAACTTTCTGACATGAGTAAACTCCCTCAACGAGAAGCAGAAGCAGCGTCTCTGGAATTTATAAACACTCAAATTGAAAATACTGAAAAGCTAATAGGTTTCCTGAATAAAAACCTGTTTGATAAAACACCAAGAGACGGTGTGAATCCTAACATGCCACTTTCAAACCAAACCAAAGATAAACTTCAGAAGCGTTGTAAAGGGCTCGGACTACCAATGCCCAGACAGGCCTTAGCAAGTGAGGCTAAAGCGAGGCAATGGCTACGAGAGCACCCTTGGTTGGTAACTGACGCTATGCGAAGAAAGATTTCACAAATATGCTCTTTCAAAAAGATCCAGCCGCCAGCGCTTAAAATGACTGACTTTGGTAAAGCTCTAGAATTTATAAAAGTTCACGAAGATGATGTCCCAAGTACTCCATCTAAAAAGTTTCTTGATTACGCAAAACAGTTGGAATCGAAGACTGGCCTGAAAATTCCTTCTCAAGCGATTAGTAACGCCAAATTACTATCTAAATATGTAGAAGAGGCAAAACGTATTAAGAAACCAAGTAAAAAGACTATTGCTGCTATTAACGAGCTGGCTAAAAAGCTAAACGTTAGGGTTCCTGCTAGTGAATTAGAAAATGACGAAAGAGCAAAAAACATACTTAGCCGTATGAAAGCAATGATTGCTACAGCATCAAAATAAGGGGTTCAAGTAGATATGATGAATGATATTCTCAAAAGGTATAATATTCTCGAAAAGTATAAACAGGCGTTCCTAACTTCTGACTTTTATAATGACCAAAAAGTTTTAGCACCGGATGATTTAGTCCCGATGATAAGAGGGTTTCTCCATGCTAATGGGGAAGATTTATTAGTGGACAATCACACTAATATCTCTGCGTTCGCCAAGTCAGTCTTTGCGGAGACCAACCAGGAAAAGTTCGAAAGCTTCTTAACCGAACTAAAGTTACTTGTAGACGAGCTTAATTTAGACTTTAGAGGTTCTGCCGACATACCTAACTATGACAATCTCTCTATTACGCTTAGCTTCGACACAGCAAGCGAAGACCAGATTGATAGATTGATCCGTTTCGTCAGAAATAACCTCACGAATAATTTCCGAGCATCAGGCCAATACCCTTTAGCTGTATGGAAAGCTTTCATTATCTCCTCAGATTGCTGGTCGGTAGAGTTCCGATTCTCACCGAGATGGGAATTTAAAGAAGATATCCAAGGATAGAAGATTTAGAGTTAATGGTGTTAAATGCTGGAGGACATTATCAGTATTGGCAAATCAACTAACTAGGAAGATCTATGCACAAGGTGACTACGATATTAAAAACAAACATTGGGAACGTGGAAGGTTACTTAGATGAGAGCGGTAGCCTGTTTATTCTGAACCCGCCTAAGATTGAAAATCGCAAGCTTGCTCACTTCCTCCCAACACCTTCACAACGTTCAAAAGATGATGTGGAACAAAACCCGAATAACTACCTAAAGGTCGAGGAACCGAGTGAGTTCGAAGGGGTTTGGGAAGTGAGTGGACCAAATGTAGGAAAAGGGGATGCGTTCACACCTTATCCTTTTATGTTTAAGAGAGTAAGCCCCCCATCTGAAGGTAGTTAATACGGCACAACTATATTTTGGGTGGTTTCTTAATTGTCAAGATAAATATTTTTAGGTGCGGTTATTTCTAAATCGAATTAACAAACCGTAATTTGGACTTATAGACAGGGTCTTATTCAGTTAGTTAGTGTTCACTGACTGATATTTTGAATTTTGCTATTTATCCACAAATGATCCTCGAACTGCACCTTGATAAACTTTTTTTATCGCACTATCTTGATACCCGTGAGCTCAAGTAGTTCAGTGCATGGAAGCAAATAGTAGCTGTGCTTAGTTTCTTTCGTGATATTAAACTGGAGCTCAAAATCACTTAAACCCCACCATAGGCAGGGTTTAAGAGAGAAGCCAAATCGAGTAGCTGCAACTACTCATTATGGCTGCTGGGTATCATTCTCGACACCTGACACACGAGACTATAGATCACCAGTAGCCTATTTGGCAATTTTCTTGTTCAATAGTTAATGGTGATTAATATGTACCCACAAAGGTTTATCTATCTGATTATGAGAGTATGGAAAGCAATGGTCTCGGTATTCAAACTCAATCCACACATATGTATCAAAGGGTTAATGTATCTAGTCGAGTTTTTTAGAGACTAATCCATTTGTATGTACACACTTCTTAAGGTGTGTACATTATTTAGACAAAAATGTTAAGTCCGTGTGCTCTAACTTCTTATACACATTTGGGTATTGGGCTCGAGAAATCTTTAAGTTTAAAAGACCTTGGGCTATTTCATCACTTTTAAATTCGGAGAGGTCAAGTTTACTTTGCAAATATCTACCATAATCAAACATTCTATTTACCTTAGCTTGTAATACTCCCAGCTCAACTAGTTGATATTCCGCATCTTCTCTCCAACTAGGCCTACGGCTCGACTGCTTATTCTCATATTCATTTTCTACTCTAGCGGATAAGTACTGAGTCTTACTTAGTATTTTTGCCATTACCAGAACAACATCTATGTCTGCGTTTTCCATGCATTTTGTGAATATGGCTGTTGTATTGGCCAAATCTAGTTTCGGTGGTACAGGCTTCTTACCTGTTCTTTTCGGCATACCTTTCCAAAATTCAATTGATTCGGTGTAGAAGCTAGCCATCTCAGTTGTGTATTTAGTTAAGTCAGACAGAGTTTGAGGTAACAATGCTCTTGCTGCTAAAAGTTGGCTCTCTCGATTCTGTTCTTCGTGATATTTAGCTGCATAAACCGCCAATAAGCTTGCTGTAAAAGCAATCATTGCTGCATTCAGAGTTTGCCAATGAGACCAAACTTCTTGGACATATGACCAATTTCCACCACCATCAAACCATGGCTTTAATATCATCATCACGAAATACACCCCGATCAAAATACAACCAAAGGTAGAAAAGTATACTCTTACAAAAGTATCCAAGAGAGTTTTGGGAGACCCCATTCTTTTCTGTATTGAGCTAAGAAATTCAGTACTGATACCGATAACTTTGCGAAGATAATTGGCCCCATCACGAAGCTTCTCTACCCCAGATAGTTCTTTATCCATGTTGTACCACTCCTAGTAAACAATTTTTTAAAGCTTAAGGTTACCAAATTGTACTCGTTTCTATGCATAATGAGCGCGATACTCAACCACAGTCAACTAAGAGGTTCATAGTTTCGTGTCTATGCTCTAGATAGCCGATTAGGTTGAGGAGCTCTCGGAAGGAATTAGACCAAGCGTAAGTAGTAAGCTTACGCTTGTTAGAAGAGTTCTTAGTGAGGATTAGAGACGTTCTTGGTCAATGAGTTGCTCTAACGTATTTCAAATGTATTCCCGTAGGAGTGATATTGGTTAAATCTCGACTGTATACATACCCATACTTTTGTAAGAGGTCAATTGAGTGATACGTCCAGCCAGCGGCAAAGGCTACACCAGCCAAGGCAAAATAAACACAGATTTTATTAGCTAGCTGCATTGCGCTTTGAGAGTAAACTTCATTAATTTTTTTTCCGCACAACATAGCTTTTGGGGCCATAAAAAAAATACAACCTAACGCCCCTAATAATCCAATCGGCACCCACAGAGTTAGAACGGATAGCTGAACAGTGTCAGCTTTATTCAATAGTTCAAGATAGTCTCTATAGACTACATAAGATGGATAGCCCCAACAAATTATCCCAAACAAAAGAACAAAGATACCAGCCAAACGTAATCTTGTTTTATGTGACATTCTCAAGCATCCTTACGACTTGATTAGAAACTTTGTATTCACCCCAAACAACCTCAATTAAGACATATGTTGCTGTAACAAATAGCGCACCAACCATTACGGGAGCTCCCAGAGCTGCCGTAGCAAATAACAGAACTTCACCAGCTGCTGTTTGCAACATGAATTTGAACATATCGGCACCTACATTGCCAAACCAATCCACTAAGTGATAGTCGTCTTTAAAAACTAAGTCGCTGGTGGCTAGACTAGCGGACACCACAAAGGTTAAGGCACCCGCACCCTTGAAGTTTGCAGTTCTAGATTGAGGACTAAAGCCTGCTTGCACCGACTTAAATGAATTTAGAGGGTACTTCTTACCATTCATATTAAGCCGAGTACCATTGACAAACGCATGCCGTAGCACTTTGCCATTCTCGTTTGTCCCTGAAAATGCGACAAATAATTTACCTCGACTTTCTACCAAATCAGCTTTAACGCCTAGATCGCCAAACTGTTTAGCAATTGATATCGCATTAAACATAGGCTCTGTGTGATTGAACCAAGACTTAGCGGTGTTAATGCTCAAGGCGATAGCAGCGACATCCTTACCAGACTCCAGCCAAACGTTATGTAATATTTTATGTGCATCCTCTAAATCTGTAATTAACACATGCTGGTGGTTTTTAGCCATTTCATCCCCAAGTGAACACTGTAATCCTATTGAGTCACTGAGAAGCTGAGGAGCATTCAATCCTAGAGAAGTAGGTCCTAACCCTGCTTTTTCTCTATCTCTAAGAACCCTCTCACGATTTTCTGCCCATCTTTTTTCATCGCTTGCTGAAGGAGTTAATTCAGCTCTACGCTCTCGTTGCTGACGAGCGAAGAGCTCTTTTGTGGTTTCTCGTCTTTCTTCTGGGGTAACAGGGGCAGATTCATATCTCATAGGATCATACTTACACTATAAAAATATGATTATATCAATATTTTCAATACGTTATCATTATCAACAATGCCGATTTACGCTTTAACTGCCAGAAAAGCCATTATGGCTAGTTAAATGTTCACATTGAAACCTAAATCACATCAACTTGAACTCAAGTAGAAAGCTTTTAAAGAATAGTTCCCAAATTGGTATGTAATTTATGATATCGATACTATTCATCTCAGACCACTGAGTTGCTTTAATGTGTATGGTAACCGATCGCTGATGGATAGTAGTCCTTCCATAATGGCACATTCTCGTGTTGAACAACTTTCCTATAGTGGAATACCTTACCCTGCTCGTTGCACCAATTTTTTAGATACATCTCAGGTAAAAAGTGATTGTCTTTTTTTACGCTCAATGAAGCCTCCATTTTCTCTTTTAACGCTGCATTATGGTGCTACAAAACCTTACCATACCACCGGGCTTATACCTTACTACTCGAATCTATAGTGCAATTACAGTGTCTCTCCTTGCTCATGAATCGTATACTCAAAAACCTATGGTTCACAGATGTGCACCAGGCCATCTAACCATCCCAATAGCTCATGCTCTTCCTTACATTGCACCAGTACATAGCTGGATATATAATTACTGTATATACATACAGCAGTCAGACGTGTTTTTAAAATGGGTGTTTTACAAATATTTGATCAGTCAATAAATTGCGGCATAACAGGCTTTGAAGACCCAACAAGCGGGAGTGTCCGTAAATCCCTGTCATTGTCAAAACAGCTAGTTCATCATCCTAGCGCAACCAAATTAACTGTTGCTCATCAAGATGTACCTTACTTCGGTATTTCAGATGGCGATTACCTGCTTGTTGACTCAAGCCTACAACCTGAAGCAAACGACTGTATTTTGGTTGAATACCTTGGCGAAAACGCTCTTGTGTCATTTCAAGAGATACAAAAGCAAGAAGATATTGTAGTTCAAGGCGTTGTATCTGCTCGTTTTCATTGGTACAGAAAAGGCCATTCGATACCTATACATAACTCATTGAAAGAGTTCGACCTTCATGAGTTATTAATACCTCCTGAGCAACAACATACATGTGTATTGATGCGTGCAAACGGTAAGTCTATGTTACCAATCATTGATAACGGAGATTTGCTACTCCTTAACCGCAGCCTCTCATTTAAAGAAGATCATCCCGTTATCATGGCTTTAAATGGTGAATTGGTATGTAAGAGGTTGAACAAAAGACTGAAAAAAGCATACAGCGACAACCCAAAGTTCAGATCTGTTTATCTATCATCAAGTGACGAAATTCGCATTTACGGCTGTGTCTCTATGGCTATCCGAATTTACCGGAGAGAACTTCGTGGCCGTTAAATCATTCGCACTAATAGACGGAACGGGATTTTATGCGCACAGTAGTGCTCAATTTCATCCTGGTTTAAAAGGGAAACCAGTACTCGTGTCAGCAGGCCAAGGTATTAGTATTGCCGGAGCAAATATAAAGGAATTTGGGATACCCAAGTTCTCTCCTATTTGGGAAATCGACTCTAAAGTTGCCATGCATCATGGCGCAATATTTAAGTGTAATTTTAATACCTTAGGGCAGATATCTAGGAACTTTAAGCAATCACTTATAGATGTTTCCGAGGGGCTACCCATTTTTCATTACAGCGTCGATGAATCTTGGGTGGAGACTACGGAGCTACTGAAGAATGGCATTGACCTGGAAAGCGAAGCTTGGCGTTGGCGTGAACACATTTGGAAAACAACGGGGGTTCCTACAGGAGTCGGGATTGGTCCTAGTTTAACTCTTTCAAAACTGGCTTCGTTTGCAGCCAAAAAACTTCAGGGTAGTAACGGTGTATTTGTCATTAGTAAAGACAATTTGATTCAGACATTAGAAAAGGTACCTGTTTCAGAGGTTTGGAACGTAGGCAGGAAGCTATCTAAACACTTTTCTCATATGGGCATTTATAGCGCGTTAGATTTAGCTCGCCAAGATCCTAAAAAAATGCAAAAAGCCTTTTCGATTTCCGTCGCCAACACGGTCCATGAGTTAAATGGCACACCTGTCTACAATTGGAACGACACACGACCTAAGAAGCAACAAATTTGGTCCACCAGCTCATACCGGGACCGCTTACAATCAAGGGAGTCCATAATGTCGGAATTATCTCTTCACCTTGCAGAAGCATTTTTTAAGTTACGAGCGCAAAAATCAGAAGCCCTGGCTATAACAGCATTTGTGTCCACATCCATACATGACGATCCTCAGGAGCAGTTTAAGGCTAGCCGGAGCATACACTTAAGTTACGGTGTATGCGATACCTCTGTAGGTCTAAAGACGTTGAGAGCTATTCAGGGTGACCTTATTCCTACTCAACCGACAAAAACGCGCATTTATAAAGTTGGAGTTGGCCTTACTAGTTTAATCGACGCAGAGCACAAGCAAGCAGATCTATTTGAACATGATGTTAATAACCATAAATTAAGCAAAGCAATCGACTGCATTAATACGCGCTTTGGGAAAGGAACAATAGAATTTGGAGCACGTACAAAGCGGTACTCAGAGCGACCAGGGAATGTAAAGTTGCTAGAGCTGGAGAATTATTTCAGCGATTTTAATGAGCTACTTGAGGTTAAGTGTATCTGAATGTATTGGGTTGTGTGAATTAGTGAGAATGCAATCTGTCAGTTTGGTCTCCTGAGGGTGATAAAATCTGACAGGTTGTTCTATATTGCTTCTGCCCTATTACGAGTTTAAGCATTAAGGTAACGCTTTTTCTGCTTTTCAATCATTTCTTTATACAGTTTAAATCCGCGACGAATGCTCTCATCGGAAAAGCCAATGCCATACCCTAGGTCAGAAAGTTCAGCAGCGAGGTTTTGTTCCAACTCCGTGTAGGTTAGTTTTTTAGGGTTGATTGAACGGTCTTGGTGTAAAATCATTCCACAAAGGTAGTTTTTAATCTTACTGCGTGGAGGAGAATTAAGGTTGTTGGACTGATACAAACTTATTGTTTCATCTATTTTCCTGCCCCCGATAGATTCTAGCAGCTTGTTTAGATTAATAATCTCTTCTATTGAAGTAGCGCATTGTATTTCAGCTCGGATATTATTTGCTTGAGAGGCATATAGGGATTGTTTAAACCATGCCGTTACCCACTTTATCTCATTGTCGGAAAGAGGCCTAGAAACATCAACACTCATATTGACCCAATCAATAAGTTCCACTTTGTCTGATGAACCGCAAAACTCAAGAGCCATCCAAGCAGAGAGGTGCTCTTCTTCAACTGTAAATTGTCTTTCCTCATTTGCTAACGTCCGAGATAAAGCTTCCTTTGGAACCAGTTTTTTTCTGGTAGAGTTATCCAAACCAAAAGACTCACGATAGAACTGATGAAGCGTATATGGCGCACTGTAAAAACAAAGCCCTTCACTCTTTTTCTCAAAAGGGAGGTGGAAGTAGTGCAAGGCTTCTCTATAATCATAAATACTAAAGAAAAGTGTTGGCGAATACCTGTGATAAAAGGTGTTTTTATATTCTCGAATAGGAGACAATGCGGTGACAAATTGCTCATCAATCATCTGAGCAATGCTAACCAAATCAGGTGATATTGTTTGCAGCTCTTGCTCTAAATTCTCACCCTCCCAATTCTCAGCCTCTAATGCCCTTTCTACTTCATGCTGTAAACACAGAGTGATATCTTTAACCCAAAATCGATCGGAATGGTTTAGATCAAAATAATAGTCGCTAAACACAAATGCATGAAAAGGACCATCGATGATCTTGTCTGGTTCTATGTCACTTACTGAGAATGCAGTTTCAAGCTCAACCCTTTCTAAACATGTTTTAGATGCATCCAGAAGAAGACCGTATGCTTGTTTATAAATTGCTACATCTTCAGGATAAAGCTCGCATATTGCTTCTCTGTAAGCCTCTTGGCAAATAAAGTCACAACAACTGCTTTCTGAACTTCTTTTAAATCCGGCAATTAGCTCTCTAGACACAACCTACACTTCCAACAAAAAAACAAGTTCAAACCTAATCTAATTTACCTTTTTTTTCAATGACTCCTATCGAGTTACTGATCCGTTAGGTTATGACTTTTCTAACACCAAACTGGAAATTAATTCTTTATATTCAATATGTTCTGTTTAATGGAATCTATGTATATCACAGACACATTTCACACCCATAATCTCAACGAATTGTCAAGGTCAAGAATTAATGCGTTTGTGCTACTGTCCACGGCTTTTCCATAAGATAAATTGGTTTCATTCATTCAAGGTAAATCATTGCAATTTAAGGAGAACTAATGAAATCAAATGTGCTCCCCTTTAAGGGAAAGCGAACGTCTAAACTTGAGACAGGTCAAGAACCACAAGTTACTGTACAAGAGCTCGCGCCCAGAGAGTTGTTTGATATGGCTTTTGGCGATGAGCAAGGGCGAACAAGGCTAAGAGAAATGAAGCGGAGGGAATATGGGTTTAGTAAATAATCAAAGTACTGAGTATGAGAAGTACATCGACGAACAAGAAAAGCTAGTCGGTTTAATCAGAGTGACTGGGGCAAGGATGTACGGCTATGGGTATGACGATGCTGTAGAAGACTGCCAAGACAGAATCAACATGCTTGAAAATGAACGTGAGTTGTTGGAAATCACGGTACATGAACAAGAGGAAAAGTTAAGACAAGTAGGCTCTCATTTAGGTGCCGGGCTCAGTAAGCTTAGGTAATCAGGTCTAACGCTGAACGCACCCCAAAAGCTATGCCATCCAGTCCATATTATTTTTTAGTCAGTTGGTCATTAAGTGAGAAGACCAACTGACTAATTTGGAAAAGTTCGAATTACACTTTGCGAGTCTACTTAACTAATTGAGGGAATTTCAATCATTATGCTCTTGTTATAGCAATCACCTAAGATAAAAAAACCAAGTAATAAATCAGCACTTACTGCCTACCAGTGCTCTCTTTATAGTCTGGGAACCTTTCCTGATATTGTTTTGCAATAGAATGATAGCTATCTTTTTCTGTGACAGCCCGGCCCCCTTCTAAAAACAAAATATGCCTCACAGGTATACGTTCACTGAGTAATTCTTCTAGTTTACTAACATCGAAACTTTTGCCCAATTTGCATTTGCAAACCGTATTTACTAGGCCCCCCATTGTGGATACCTTTTGCCACTCACGAGCAAGGGTATCAATATCATTATCAGTCCAAACTTTCGGATTAGGAGGTGTACCATTATGGTAGAATGCAAGATGATGGAGAATACAGGTAGACCCCTTAGGATTTCGGTCACCTATAGGTGTACCATTTGGTTTGCTGGAATAAAACTGCTCCCATACAACAAATCCTTGTTTGTTAGGTGCTACCTGACGGGCTATCTGAGATGAAAAGTGAGAGATAGGTGGTTGATAATTAGGTTTCAGATAGTCCCAATTTGGCCGATCACTTTTTGCTTCAAACAAACATAGTTTCCCGACTCCCTTGTCATAATCAATCAATAAAACACAAGCATCAACGCCCCATGCTTGCTCTTCATTTGATTTCAACTTCTGTGAAAATGCAGCTGATTTTAACGGTAGCCTAGCATTAATCCTATTACGAATTTCTGCAGTTAGGACAGATGTATATTCATTTTCACTAGAAATGATACCTATACTAAAATCGGTTCGAAGATCAACATCAACCTGATTGATCAACTTTTCTATCAACTCTCTCGTTTCTCTGTCAAATAGTGCCATTTACTTACTTCTCCTAATTTACTCATCTCGATAGAATTATGATTGGCGTCTCTTTTTAAAACGGCCTGAGCTACTTCTTTTGTTCTTTTGAAACTCTCTTGCCAGTTCAAAAATGTTTTGTGAGCAACGTTGTACAGAATGAAACGGATGGGATTCTACGAATCGTAACTTGGCTCTTGTGATGGCGACATACATTAGATTCAACTCATCTCGAATTTCGTCTTCTGTACGCTCGATTAATTTCAATTGGTCACAAAAATCATCCCCTAGCACCACCTGGTCAAACTCTAGGCCTTTCGTTCTGTGGCAAGTTCCTACGACAACTTCAGCAGCCTCAATATTATCCACTTTAGAACGCTTCAAGTTCTCATAAATATCAAACAAACCAGTATCATATTTAGAGACAAGTCTGAGGATTCTAGCCATATCGATGTTTTTCGTTTTTTTTGCAACTTCTACGAAATCTTCGAATGTAGTAAAATCACGCTTAAAGTCACGTGAGCGTATTTTATCGTACTGCTCTAGCTTCAAGTAGAGTAAATCAAAGAGCTCGTTAAATGGATAGTTATTAAAACCTCCAGTCCAGTAAATGCTCTTGCCACGTTCGTCAGCTTCTATCGCGACTTCAATCGTTAATACGATCGTACGGTTGATATAGGCTATCTGGAGATTTTCATCTAAATCGTTTTCTGAAGTTAAAACAGACTCGATAATGCCATTATCGGTCCCCTTAAGCCGTTCATGAACACCAAGTTGGTTCAGAAAGGCATTGGCATATGTAGCAACCTGTTCATTGAAGCGAAATGACTGGGTTAATGAGAAAACTTCGGCTCCACTATTTTCTTGAACTTTCAGTGCATCTTCGGCACCGCGATAACGATAAATTTGTTGCGACTCATCGCCACATACATAGACTCTCATATTAGTTTGAGCTTTCATAAAAGCTCTCACTGCAGGGTTAAGGTCTTGCCCCTCATCTACAAGTAGCACATCAAAATGCTCGCTCAAATCTACTTGGGCAATAGAGAAACCTTTTAGGTAACCATCGTGCGTCATGGGAACCGGACTTTCCAATAACTGCATTTCATTCCAGATTTGCTTGGCACTAGAAACTAGCTGCTCTTGAATATCCAATGATTTTTTATTTTTGGGGTTGTATGGAGCGTGTTTTTTTTCTATTTCTTGGTCTTCACTACAAAAATAGTTTTCTAAAGTAACCATAGTCCCGTTTGCGATGGACCAGTCGCACCTGAGGTGCTTTCTAATCAGCCCCATGCTGAGGTTTTCTGCAAACTTGTGGCGGTAGTATTTTCCTACGAATTGATATGCTAACTGATGGCCAGTGAGTGATAGACAATTGGGAGGTAAATTAGCGGCATCTGCGATCGGACGATTATAAGTAATATAGAGCATTCTTAGCTCTGGATATGCATTCGCGAACAATCTAAATAATGTAGTTTTACCAGTTCCTGCAAGCGCTTTGATCACAGCAAGCCTAACAGGTTTGTATATGACGTTTTGTTGTTCTAACGTTGGTTTCATTCTGCCCCCAAAGCCGTTTTAATATGGTATATTGTGACAGCAAAACAAAAAGCAGTCAACTATCATATATAATAAACCCCGGAAAATATCCAGGGTTTATCAATTAGTTAGATTTCAGTTTCTAGAGATTACATTGGTGAGGTTTTTCGAGATTAGAAACCGTTAGTGGCGTTAATTCATCGCTAAAGCAATGGTACTCATCAACGAAGTTCTTTTCACACATACGGTAGGCAAAGAGCTCATTACCCACATTTGGAAGCATAAGTTTTCCATTTGTAGTGTCTGTAACTAATTCAGCACCTGCCACATCTAATGAATCAAGGCTTGAAACTTTATAAACTTCTATTTTGGTGTTATCGCTAGTGACATGATCATTTAACTTAAACTCCCCCATTGAACAAACATCAATAGAACCACCGAGAGTATCTAAGTAAAACTCTACATCACACTCACCAGCTAGTGGACTTTTTAACGCTACCCCTTCCTCTGACAACTTTCTCATTTGAAGCATTGCCTCATATGCATTCAAAACACCATAGCCGCAATATCCATTGTCACAAGAATAATTAAGAAAACCACTTCCCGCTTCACCGACCATTGGTTTGCCTGTCGATTGTTTAAGAATGGTAATGATTTCTGTAGGAGTTAAATCGGGACTTTCGTTGAGCATTAGTGCAATTGTGCCCGTTACTAGAGGTGTCGAAAGACTCGTTCCAGCCGTTTCGGTGTAGTCCAAAGCTCCATCATTATTCGAATCAACGATTGTCGGCAATGAGAGGCGGTCACCATAAGCAACAATGTCTACGTTAACATCAAAGTTAGAAAACCCAGACTTATATCCATCTAATTGGTTTGAGCCTACTCCGATCACACCGGGACAATCTTTTGGTAACCCTGTTTCATAATTAACGCCTCGATTCCCTTGCGCTGCCACAAAAGTAATCCCCTTATCTTGCGCTACTCGAATCGCGTCTTGAACGTCACCACCACACATTGTGTTCCGCAACGTTAACGACATATTTATAACATCAACTGGCTCTGAAATTAGCGGTACACCAGGAACCTCTTGTCCACTCAGCCACTTGATTGCAGCAGTTAAGTCTTCAACTTTTGCTTCACTACATTTCAGTGCTCGAGCTGCAACCAATTCAACATCAGCTACACCTTTTACGCCATCCCCTTGAGGGTTGGCACCAATTAGTGATGCAACCATATTGCCATGACCTATATCGCAGTGTTCACCACGGTCAGATATCGGTGTGTCAAAATTTGCTGTGTAACCTTCAGTTCCGATAAAACTATATCCATCAACAAAAGGAAGCTCTGGAGTATTTAAAAAGCCTCCATCTATAACACCCACACGTGTCACGTTATTGGTTTTTGCAGTATCTCTGGCCTTAGAAATACTATTCGCCCCTTTAAGTAAGTCTTGGTCTGCCCAATAGGTATTTAACTGTGACTGGTGGTAACCAGTTGAGTCTGACATCGCTAAAGGATCGACTCCTTTAAATAAGATAGGTTCTGCAATGTTCGCATGAGCATAACCGTTAAAAACTGCAGCGCTAATTAGTAGAGATAGGGTGATTTTGTTCATTCTATTTGTCCTTAAATGCTGCAATTGCCGTAAGTAGGGTCAGTTAAATTTTCAACAAACTGAAATTCAGGGTTGAACTTGAAAACTGACAGTTCAGTAAACTGACCGTAGTTCACATTACCTTTAAAGAATGAATAGCCTGTCGAAGAGGCATTGAAATCCACTGCTGGGAGTACACTCAGGCTATTCTCTTTTGCGGCAATCTTGTTCAGATGATCTATGTATTGTTTAGCGCTTGCGTTTAGTTCAGATTCAAAACTTGATAATGGATTAACAAGTAGAGTCTCTATACCACCATTATGCACCTTGCTTACTGCCAACTTGATGTCGTTTAGTTTGTCCAGGTATACCTGCTCATCAAATTCGGGTGTAAATGGGAGCTGACCATGACCCATCAATAAAAAAACCTTTTCATAAGCATGTTGGAGTGATTGTAGCTCCGAAAACTGCTTAATCTCTTCACTGTTATCGATGTACGTTGAAGCGACTTCAAGACGCTCATTAAGACTTGTGTTAACAATATCAAGGCTAAAGTTCGTAGATATTTGCTCGCTGCCATCTTCAAGTGTCAGTGTGAGGCTCAAATCACCTGAAGACTTAAGTAATTCATCTGCTGAAAGAATTAAATTCGATTTATTTACAGACCAATGAATATTTTTTTCATATTCACTTAGAGGAATTTGATTGAGAACCGACTGTGGATCTCTTACAGTAAGAGTGTAGTTATCTGATTTTGAGTTTGTTTCTAATTGGACGGTTATTGACTCCCCATTCTCCACTAGTGATTGAGTTGGATCTGTTACAGTAAGTACAAGTGACTTATCGCCACTACTGCTATTGGTGCCACCACCTTCTCCGCCACCACCACAGCCAGATAGGACTACTAAAATCGAGAGTGCTAAGTAGTTTTTCACTTCAAATCCTTTTTTTTATACGTAAATGACATAGATTAGTTTTCTAAATAAACCAGCGATTTCGCTAGTTTATTGATTGCTCTCAGATTATCCTTATCCAGATTCACGTTTTGAGCTTGCAGTTCAACTTTTGTCGTTAAGTTGAGGACTTAGAATGCTTTTTCATAAGCTTTTCTTTCAAAGCGGGCAATTTTCGCTCAGATGTCTCGTATTCGACAGCTAGTTCCAAGAGCTCATCATTACTAAATCGACTCGTTAACCCAACGATCGCTGCCAAGCCTTTTGACATGGCGCCTTTTTTTCGTGCGTTATCCACAACGCTATTACGAGTACCCAATAATGAATACACCCCTAACTTCGACATACCCAGCTTCAGGAGACGACTCTCCAGAGCATCATAATGCTTCACTTTACAGCGCTGTGACTCTGTAACGCTTAAGATAGGATTGTTTACACTCTGAGATAGAATGTGGATCTGTTGCTCTTTTGGCATTTTCAAAAGAAAATCAACGCATCGAATATGCGATTCCTTTACAGGTTCGTCGGGATTATTTTTGTACTTTTGAATCGCGACTTCATTTGAGCCAAGAAAATAAGCTAATGAGCGTACAGACTGCCCCTTTCTCCGTGATTGCAATTCATCAAAAGGTAATTTGTCTAGATTTTTCTGAAAGTCACTAAATAACATTATGCCTTTATGTTGCGGTTTTCCCGCAACATACCTTAATCTAATTAATCCGAGATAATATCTCTTCAAGAAGGACTTTGTCGTTTTCTAAGGCCTCTGTCGCTGACAATCTGCCCTGCCCAAGCTTAAGGTTTTTGTAAAGGTACCAAGTACCACGTTTGTCTATAATTCGAGCATCTAAGCCTAAATCAAGAACTTCACCGTAGTAATCGAAACCCTTACCAAACAATATTTTGGTTTCAGCTTGTTTAAATGGAGGGGCAAGTTTGTTTTTGACAACCTTAATCCTGGTTTCATTACCCATTGTACAATCGGTGACTTTATAGCTCCCCGTTCTGCGAATATCAATTCGCGTTGTAGCGTAGAACTTTAAAGCATTTCCACCTGTTGTTGTCTCAGGGTTTCCAAAACCACCAATTTTAAAACGAATTTGGTTTATGAAAATAGCCATGGTATTCGTTTTCTTTAGAATACCTGTTAGCTTCCGGCATGCTTGCGACATTAACCTCGAATGAAGGCCCATACTAGCTGCCCCCATCTCTCCTTCTAACTCCATTTTAGGACACATTGCTGCGACACTATCGATAACAATAATGTCTACTGCTCCCGATAGAGCAAGAGTTTCTGCAATAGACAGAGCTTCCTCCGCACTATTGGGCTGCGAAACATACAATTCTTCGCTATTAACGCCAATTAATTTGGCATATCCAGGATCAAGCGCATGCTCAACATCAATGAAGGCACAAATACTTTCTTTCTTTTGTGCTTCAGCAATGACTTCCAATGCCAATGTCGACTTTCCGGAGCTCTCCGGGCCAAAAATTTCATGAATACGACCTCGCGCTAACCCGCCCACTCCTAAAGCTTTATCAAGCTTAGGTGAGCCTGTAGATACGATGTCAAGATTGTTAGTTGTTGCTTCGCCCCCAAGGCTTTGCACAGCACCCTTGCCAAATTGTTTTTCAATTTGCCCTAAAGCAGCAGCAAGAGCCACGCTTTTAGGTGAAGGATTGCTGTTATTGCTAGCTATTGTAACCATAACTACCTCGCTCTGTTTTGTTATATATTATAGTTGAGCAAAGTGTTTGTCAATGGTATTTAATACCATATTAAATCATTTTATAGCTACTGTTTATTTCTGGAATGAGGTACTTCGGTAGGCATATAGGTAAGAATTGTATCCAGATTGATCAGGCTGTCATCTGGCTCCAGATTTCCGGCTTTTGACTCTATCTGACTTGCACTTGCATTATCAATTGGGCTAGGTAATAGCTGAATCCCAAGTACAATGCTAGAACACAGAAACCAAACAATGAGTATCGTCTTTTGCAAATTATCTCTACGCTTGTGCATCTCTAACCCTCCAATTTAATATCATATATTATAGATTGGTTTGTAAATTTTTCTATCTATATTCGGGCTTATATCGATATAGACGCAAAGTTGAGATATAGGGTTGCTCTTCAAACTTACTACGAGCTTTACTAGACCCCAGTCTTTTAGACTTTGGGGTAGACTCAATCGAAACCATAGAACCAATGAGTACCGTTCTCGCTGAATCCATATCGGTAGTTACAACAAATATTGGTAACGAAGCAACTCTTGAATGACTTTTCTCTCCCACTCCTGGTACATATCTAGTGATGTTCGCTTTAATACTTGTTGGACTTGGCGTCCGGTGCACAAGAAACTCCGAATCAGAAATCTCTGCAATTTTCTTAGAAACGATGTCAAAGCTATCAGAACCGTTATCAATGATTTCTTTAGCTAACTCAAGCGCTTCTTCTTTTGAGTATTTCTTTTGGTTACCCCACCCTTTTGATTCGTTATAAAAAACTATTTTTTTAGGTAGCGCCTCTTCTACCACCAGCAAGCGTTCACATTGTTTAAAGTGAACCCTTTGCATGCCTATCTCTGTTAATAATTTTCTTACATAATTCAATGCGGCAGTATTGCTTTTGCATTTACTCGAGGCCTTAGCTTCTTTTACAGCGTCTGAAAATGCCTTTTTGGCATGATTTACTTCTAGTAATTTGGGAACTACATCTTCAGGAATGAAGACCACTCCAGGTAACTGGTTTAACTCTCGTCCTGATTGGTATTCATCGTAAGTGATCGCCGTTATAGCTCTAATGACCGCTTTAATTGGTTTGATGTCAGAGGGATTGTTTAACTGAACGTTAAAGTACGTTTGCTCTAAGGAGTGAGCAAACGCATGAAGTGAGGATTCTAATGACTGAAGTTTTCGTATGACTGGCACACTGTGTAGTGACTTGGACACTCTTCTTCTCTCTCTATCATTTTGGATTGATTTGTTTCAACCCGCTTAGAGCCCCTTTGAGAATAGGTTGCCACCTTATCAAGGAAACCTCTATCGTTAAAAACAAAGTCAACATACTCTTCATACATCGGCAACCCAATTTTATTTTCCCAATATCTATAAGTAACTACTCTACCCCATGGGAAACTTTGGGTTAGTTGGGGCTCACCGAATATCTTAAATAGTTCAGTTTCAGTAGTTAACCCAGGATCAACTAAGTATGCTGGATTATTAGGGATTCTTGTACCACCAGCACCATATTCACCAGTAAAACCAAATACTGGATCAAGACTATCATTTTGAGCACAACCGAAAAGGGAGGCGCTCAACATTACAGCTAACATTAATTTCTTATTCATCATCTTTTCGTTTCGTCATGATATTGAGGGTTTGTTTTACAAAACTAAAATCAGGTACAACTGGCATAAATGCCGCTCTCATATACTGTCGAACTGTTCGATGTATTGAGAACAAGAACCGCCCAATAAAACTATCTATTTCCGATTCATTTAGTTCTTTGTATGTCACCTTAATTTGGAATATTGAGGCGACTACCACGACGCACACTACTGGAATTAACCAGTTAGGAACGAGTGTGTAGTACATATTCAACCCCCAAAAAATAGCCGCTATAACACCAAGTAATGGAAGAAGAGCAATTGCAGCAACCATAGGAAGCCTCCTGTTGTTTTATAATAGGTTACAGCATATACAATTTAAAATCCAATTCCTAAATTCATATCAGTGTCAACCTCTTGTTTAACTTTTTCGTCTACTTGTTTGCACTTGTCTTTTACTGGTCCAGAAAGCTTATTGAGAATTTCATTATTCACAGATGTATCTATAGTGAACTCATTAACTATATTACCAAGCTTGGCTTTAACAACTGCTGGTGGAGTTGCTTCAGCCCTGTCAACAGCTTCTATTTCAGTACTTATGTTAGAATGCAAAGATGGTTTACCTGTCCACGAACTTACCTCAACCTGCCTTAATATCTCAAGAAGGTCCTTGGGGTTTGCAGAGTACGGTAGGCTTAACTGACTACCTTCAAGTTTGGGTTCATTATTATTATCGAAAGTGATATTTAAGAGTTTAATGTGCCCATTGTTCGAGTACTTATGGATAAAGTCTTGTTTAGCTGCAATCTGCACCTCTGTAGATAAATTTCTACCAGCGTCTAAATTCGCTTTATAACCACGATACAGGTCAAACGACTGATGCTCATGTTCAACATAACCTGTTTTTCTAACGACCAAACCTTGATCAATTACTTTACCATCAATGAACTGGTTGAACTCTCCAGCCTTTTTAATCGCGTTTACCAGGAGCTCATCCACATTTAAAGAGGTCTCGGTAACCTTGCCTAATTTCTTGAGAACAGAATCCCTAAACCCTTGGAGCTTGTTAACCAATGAAACCTTAATAACTGGCTGTATACGATCAATATCTCTTAGATCAATACTTTCAGCCTTCATAGCTAACCATTCTTCCGCAAGGCTACGTCTATCTAGAGGCTTGTTTTCATCAAGGTGCCCATAGTTTTGTTTTATTGTAGCCTTGTCTTCAGTGGAAATGTTTTGCCAAACAGTCTCCATAAGGTCCACATACTCGGAGTTTGTGAACATCTTCTTAAATCCCAAGTGTACCGCTTCATGTGCAATAGTCTTTCGAAGTCCTGACTCATATGCGTTATGTTCACTTTGTAGATTCACATGCATTTCACCATTGTGGGCAACCCCAGCGAGTGTAGAGCTGTAACTTTTCAGATCATTACTAAGAAAGTTCATTGAATCTATCGTTTCATGTACACGAATCTTTAAGTAAGGGTGATTAGCCTGAATCTCTTCAAGAATCTTTATTGATTTGGGGATATCCAGCTCAGGATCTACTTGGGAAGTGGGAGCAGCACCTATTGTTCTTAACGTGTCAGGATTATGTTTTATAAAAGAATGTACAGCTTGAGCTTTACCATCACGCTCGAGCTCACTGTAAAGAATAGTTTTACCTTTAAAGCCTTCCTCCCTCAGCTTCTCTATTGCCAACATTTGATCGATAATTTCAGGCTCAGTTACTGCTTCAGGTAAAATGATTGCTCGAACATCTTTTATGGTCAGTTTTTGAATGGGGTCAGCTTTCTCAGAACCTATTGGCGAAAACCTTGTAGCCTCAGCTAGCTGGTATAATTCATTCGATAAACTATCGCTCAAAGCTTCTTGCGAAACAGGTTTGTTTAGCGATAAAGATTCCACTATTCTACTGAATACATCTTCCTTTGCTTTTGATACATCAATACCTTGGTCCACCGATAACTGGGATACTATCCCTTCAAATTTTTTAATAAGGTCCGCATAATACTCAGATGTATGGTTAGTTGGCCCAACAAGCTCACCATCCAGGGTCGCTTGTATTTTACTAAGGTCTTGGTTAGATAAATGTACTAATGCTGCCATCATCTGCGGAATAGTGACATTATTGGAGTTTTCAAGGAAGGCCATAGCTTCATGTTTACTTTTTAGTTCTACACTCGGCTCTAACTTGCATTCTAAGATGTTGTTTAATAACCAAGTATTGAAAGCATCCCTCTCACTGTACTCATCCAACTGCAAATTTAATTGTAATGATAGAGCTTCATGGTCTACTTCTGATTCTTTTGTATATACGTCTAGTAATTTTTCAAGGTGGTACCTTAAGCCCATTAATTCGTTTCGCGGATCTAATTGTTTGTATAGTGTTGTTGCAGTTTCGTCTAGTAACTCAATACTTTCTTTGGAGTCATCGAGCTGCATCTCATTCATAAACGATAAAACTTGTGATTTAACGGCGCTATCAATTTTGTCATTTAATGATTCCCCTTGCTCTAACAAAAACTGTTTAAAGTCTGGTTCAACGCCCTCAAGCTTTTGAGCAGTAGTGAACTTCAAGTACTCTTCAGCAATTTCTACTAAATCTAAATTCTGAATAAATCTTGCACCGGGTAGATTCTTCTTTGGCAAGTCTGCAAATCTTCCCTGGCTATATTGATAAGCTAAAAGTACTTCTGGTCTTTTACAAAGCTCCAGAGCAGACTCTAAACCAATTTCACTAATAGCGTTTTCTAAATTTGTTGAATCAATACCTAGATTATTTAGTGCTTCGAGCATGCCGGGCCACTCTGAAAGACGCTCCATATCCACAGTGAAGTTCGATATTAATGGGTTGTTTAATTTTCCTTGGGGTGTCCAACAATCAGACTGAGTGATCGTATTTTGAAAATCTACGATTAAATCGATACCTTGATTCGATTCAATGAACTCCTGGAAGGTATTCGTTTCTACCTTAAACCCCTCTCCACTTTTGACTTTATCTAAAAGTGAACTTAGGTTTCCATTTAAACTAAAGCTCGCAATGAGAGAGTTCTCATAACCATTTTCATGAGTCACATCCCAATCTTGCTGTTTCAAATGGTGAAGGGTGTAATAGGTATTGGCCATGCCTTGAGGCACTAGTTTTAAGGTATCTACCATCTCATTTGCTAATGGATGATCAAGGCTTAACTCTTTACCTTTAATTGAACCATTAGAAAACTCACCGTGTTCCATTAGGTTGTCTACAATACGCTCTCTATCTCGGGTAATGATATAGCTATAAACCATAATTTTAGACCTTGTTATTTATCCTCAAATGACATATTTACTATATTCCATAATCTTTATAAATTCGATTTATTTCAACTCGCGCGTGTGTTAATGTGGTATTTATACTGTGTAATTATCCTTCAGGTACAGCTCATGAAAATCTCAAATTGGCCATCACTCATTAAATGGATTATCTCTGTTGGACCAAAATCAGCCTCTACAAGTCAGCAATATATTACTTCACTGCAAAGTCGTGACCGAGACGCTTGGCGAAAACGAGTATCAAAGTTTAGCCCCAAATGTACTTTTGCTGGTGTTATTAGTGATGCAATGCACGAAAAAAGAGGCGGACTTGTAATTGGTATCGAGACTAAATGTGAAGGCAAGATAAATTTGTTGATCCCTAAAAACAAATGCAACGAAATGGATTTAGCGAAGTCGATACTATCTAATGCATCTATAGTTTCTATCACTTTCACTCCATACATTCATTTTGAGTACGGTCTAATTGGGCTAGTAGAAAGCATAAGTTCTTTATGCCACAACACAGAGAACCAAATATCAATTAAACCTAAACAATTGCCGAAAAATGCAACCTCGACCAACACTACTATCACTCAAAGTGTTCCTCGTTCCACCAATAGCTGGAACAGTTCGAGTGACGAGCAATTGATGAATTACTTGAGTCAAGATATTGGTTTGAGGCAGATAGCTTTACAGATGAACGTAACACCAAAATTCATTACAAATAGAATGCTGCAACTAAGCATAATTGACATTGACCAGTTCGCTGAAATAAAAAGGCAACTGTTAGATTTAGGGTGCTTTCAATAAATGGCTAATGCCACTTGATACCGAAGAGGATTAAACAAGTGGTAGTTTTGTAGAAATATCTATCGTAGAAGCAGCGATCAAGAAGTGCTTTGCTTGGTCAAAAACCTCAGGCAAAAACACTATCAAATGAACCAAACAAAGAGGAGCACCAACTTAGTAAATGGTCTCCGAACGGAGCACGGCTTTGAATGTCATATCACGTTTGACCTTGTTTTGACTCACAGCGTTCCGGCGACGGAACGCGATTCAATTCTTGTATAGCGCCAAATGAAAAATTTATATTAGTATCCCCGATGATGATCGTTCAGGCCTTGATATATAGCACTAGCGATTAAATAACCTGTCAATCCAAATACAGACAGAGCATTAGTATGTAGTGCACCATTGAAGTAAGTAGTGATTAGAGATGAAATAAACACCACTACAAAAATTAAAAGCGCTATCTTGAAGCCCCAGTCAACAAAGAAGTCTATTGCAGGACCAAAGCTCAAAGCTAGGTTGTTATTCTCCATTACATTCTCAAGCCTTTTCACAAGCTTCTCCTAGTTTTCTTTATAGGGTTTTCGAATAGATTTTGGCGCTTTGGGTAGCCCGTTAAGCATATCTATATGAGCTTGTTTCTTACTATGCCCTAGCTCAACTTCCTCTGCAATTTGGTAGACTCTTACCTTGCTAAACCCCCACCGATTGGCTAGGTGTGCTGTAGTCCAACCTTTTCGTTTATAGCACTCAATGTATTCGTCTTTAGTCACGGTAACAAGAAACCTATCTTTGTAAAGTATGCTTAACTATATACGTTAAGCATACTTTACTCAACAACTCAAGATTTTTAGTCTTCGCGTTTCACTAATAACATACTAGAATCTGAGTATTCGTTTAGTTTGCACATAGGCCAGCTCTTAATAATTTCGTAATTTTTTCTGTTGATTTCTAAAGGTACTTCTATCATCACATCAATGAAATGTTTACTGTTATATGGAGTAGACTGCCGATGTAATACAATTTCTAACTTATCTTCGCGTGGGATTGCAGTACTTTTTACATAAACACTCGGAGACACAACAGCCTCTACCGCGGTCCGTTCTCTCAAAAATACTAGCAATTGCTCTTTAATGTCGCTCATTATTTTTTCTCTATTTATTAATAGCTTAGCTTATACATTGTGTTTCTGTACACTCAGATATCTGACCATATACAGCGACAAAATCAACCTATAGATTCTGTTCGCACTGTATTTGACTTTTTTCATTAGGATTCTGTGATGAAAGCCTCAAATAAAAATGATAGCCTCAACATATCATTGATACCCATTAATTATCATTGACAGTCATCACCTGTTAATTGACAATGTGACTGTCAATTTTATGGAGAGTCACAATGTCATCAGTCACTGAATCCGTTTTGCAGAATTTGGAAAAAGCAAACGAGAGCGTAAGTCGTACCGAGTCAGAACGTCGAGCAAACATCCTTCAGCAATCGAAGGTTGTACTCGATGAACAGTTTGAAGTCAGCAAGGTCATTCTTAATCACTCAGTTCCACAAACCAAAATGAGCAAAATGTGTGGCTGGGACTCTGTCAACACGTTTAAGAAAAAGGAAGAAGATTGGGTGGAGCAAGGCTATCAACCACCTGAAATGATCCGTGGTAAGTATGCGTATTCGCCAGACTATATTCATGAAATTCTCGATTTAGCTGGTAAGCCAAAATGGTCTGATTTTAATCGTGGTACTCATATTATCAATGTACAGAACCAGAAAGGTGGTACAGGTAAGTCCATGACGACTATTAACCTGGCTCAGGCATTAGGTTTACAGCACCTTGAACGTATCCGCATTCTAATCATTGATTTAGATCCACAGGGTTCACTTAAATTGTTCGCTCAATCTAAGGAATACAAACAAAATGATCTGGACCAACTCACTGCCGTTGACATTATGACAGCGGATCTTGAGGGTAAAGATTCTCTATATCAAAATTTCGTGAATTATGGTTTAAGTCATGAGGATATTATTGATGAAGCAATCCTTAATACCTTCTTACCTAATGTTCGAATCATGCCAGCGTTTCCTGAGGATGAGCGATTTTCGTCTTTACATTGGCTCGGAGAAGAAAACCTAATTCCAAGATTAAAAGAACGAGTTATCGACCCTATTCGTAACCAATACGACTTAATCTTTATTGATACAGGACCTCAAATCAACCCGCTTACTTGGAGTGCACTGTACGCTTGTAATGGTTTGTTGGTACCAGTATCTCCAAAGGCTCTCGACTGGAGCTCCACAACTCAATTCTTGGATAATTTACCTAACCAGGTTCGAGCTTTGCCAGAAGGTTCAGAAGGTATTCGTTGGATTAAAATTGCCCGTACCAACGTCGAAGAAGAGAAAGACCGAGATACTGAGCTATCAAATCGTATCAAAGATGAGTACCGTTCCATGGTATTCAATAACTACATCATTCGCTCAAATGCTTTTGATACCGCAGCCAAAAATTATCGAACAGTACTAGATGTCGCTTCTAGCGAAGGTATTTGTATCCCTCGACAGCTACGTGACTCTAAGGACTCAGTAATTGATTTAGCAAATGAGCTTAAAGATCACTTAAAAGATATCGATTTATAAAGAGGGCACCATGTCAAGTCATAGAAGAAATGTCCAAGCTTATACACCAGGTGGTAATCGTACCTCGAAGTTATCATCAGATAGTGTTGCAATCACAACGAAAGAGGAGCAACTCCTTAACGAGGCAGCTCAAGCAGGAGTATCCGAACTAGAAATTGCGGTTGATGGCCAAGAAGTCTTGTTTCAACTGGTCGAAATTCCTTTTGATAAAATTGAAGCCGAAACATTCGTATCAGAGGATAATGTTCGAGATCAATCAATTATGTCTCGGCTGTCAGTTATAGATATTACCAACAAGATCTCTGATAAGGGTCAACTCTATCCCGGTCTTGCTATAAAACACACTGATTCACAAGGGGGTGTCACTTATGAAGTTATTGATGGCTCTCAACGCAGAAGCGGTTGTTTCTACAGTAAGCGCGGTTTTAAGATCTATGCTACAAGTCAAAATATTACACGCGAAAGTAAGCAGTCTTTATCTGAAGTAAGTAATACACATAGACCCATGTCTCTCTATGAGTTAGGTAAGCAATGGCTGAACCTCAAGAAAGAACAAGGTTTGAACAATATTCAGATTGCCACCGAGAAAGGCTATGACAAAAACTTAGTCTCAGCTGGTATAAAAGCGGCAGAGCTACCAAAATGGCTAATAGATGTCATTCCTAGTGTTCCTGATCTAGGAAGACCTTCAATAATTGAATTAGACAAGAAAATAACTAGCCTTTCTGATAAAGAAAAATCAGGCTTTGAAAATTTTTGCTCATCTTTATTAGAAGAGACAGAAAACCTAAGGCTTACAGCATTAAGTGCTAAACACGCCAACGCTCAAATCGTAAAAAAGATTCTGTCATACAGCTATGCCGAGCATGATGAGGATCAAGGGCAAGATGCATTGACAAAGCCAAAGAAACTTAAGAAGAAACTTGATAACGGCTCTGAAGTTCACGTAAAACATGACTCCTTGAAAGGTGAGTTCAGTTTCACAGTTAAAAATATAAGCGATGAGCAAAAGCAGCAGCTTGATCAGCTTTTAGGAGATTGGGGATTATCCATATAGTGTGGCGTTTATCTATCATGCTGAAAAATTGGGCATTTAACTGTTTATAGTGTCATTTTCTTTGAACTAAGCTGTAAACCTGTATATAATTCGCTTCGGAGTTAAATTGCCCCCAAGCGTTTATCTCTGTCCCCCTCTTACGCTTTTGCGTAGGAGGGGGTTCTTTTTTTCAAACCAGAAAATATACAACTCCCCCTCCCCTAATATCTTTACTTGATCAACTCCAAACTTGCGAAAATAAGCTTGTAGCCACAGAATTCTTTAGGCCAGTGTATCCTTTTACTGATATAAGTTACTCTTTTATCAACCTCAATGGCTTGTACTATTTTAAGAGAGTGATGAGAGCAAACCAATGGACTTGTATACTAATCGAACTTCAAAAAATGATTTCATTAAACATGGCATCACAGATCATATAGAAGATGGAATGGACTTATTCATTGCTTCAGCTTTTTTCACAGAGTTTGATGTTATAGATGAGGTCCTTGGAAAAGGATGTAATTTAAAAATCATTGTGCGACTTGGTTTTCCAACCTCACCATCTGCACTAGATAGATTACTAAACAATAATAAGGTTGAAGCTAGGTTCTTCACGACCAACTCATTCCATCCTAAGCTTTACATTTTTGGTGATAAGTCCATCTTGTTGGGTTCAGCGAATCTAACTCGATCCGCCATATATTCTAATCAAGAAGTTATGATTGGCATCCACCCGGAAGATCATAGATTTATAGAACTGCAAGAGTTATTCAGTGAATACTGGCGTGACGCAAAAGTGCTCAATAGAGATGCAGTCAAATGCTATCGGAGTATCTATAACAAGTACTATCATGCAAATAAACTATTAAATGACATGGAACACGATGTCATCGACACCATGGGGGATGTGAACTTCTCGAACATCAATCGCGGTAAAAAGAAAGCATCACAGAAGTCTATTTTCCAAGATACATACCAGCGTTCATATCAAGAATCAGTTAGTGCTTTTAATCGAATAGTAGAAATCTACAAAACCTTCGATAGAAAAGTTAACGGTGACTTAATACCATTAAGATTAGAAATTGACTCATTCTTCAGCTTTGTTCGCGACTTCTATGCCACTCAAGACACTTGGAAGCACCAACCTCTTGGATGGGATGAACAACAACGGTCTAAAACGGCAAAACTTATTAATGAATGGATGAATACAAAATGGGAACATTTTGAGGATCGCATTGTTCCGCATAATTATCCCCTTATAAAAAAAGTCCTCGGTTCAAAGGAAGCAATCATATCAGCTTCAATGATTGATATAGTTGAGGCACTTTGCGTTCTGCACTCTTTCCATGACCGGTTTCGCTTCTACAAAGGTGGCCTCAATACATTAAAGGAGAGCTTTATGGGAAGTAATGAAGAACAGAGGGTAAAAAAGACTCTGATATACCTACTATACGGCACTGGAGACCCTGTAACACGTATGGCAAACTGCATATACGATAGTGAGTATAAGTTGAACCAATTCGGAAAATCTAATGTTCAGGAGCTAATTGGATGGATTAACAAAGAAGATTTGCCAGTCATCAACGGTAGGACAACTAAAGTACTAAGATACTTCGGCAACAAAGTTGTTCAAGTAAGTGAGTAACGAAAGTTATAGTTATTGACGCCTCACTTCTGTTGAAATGAGGCAATATGATATCCTAAAAACTACGCTACTTCTTCTACCTCTGCATCGGTCTCAATAAGTCTAATCATTTGCTCATATAAATTAGTCCGCTCAAAGTTCTCCTTTGTATATTTGCTTCGAAGATACTTCTCTACCCCTTTGACAGTTACATTTCTATCTGATGATAATGGTTGCTTAAACACTTGAGCCAGCAACTGGCAAAAGTCATGCCCATTCGCGGTCTGATATATACAATAACCAGCTTGATTTAACTCTACGTATTTATTGTATATGTCGATACAATGAGTTTGTTCTACTCTCGGACTTCTTCTGATTGCAGCTTCGATTAAGATTTGAATGTTTATTGACACATTAAAATCGTTAACCGTCACAGCTTCGCTAGTAAAGTAGTTCATACCTTTGAATCTCACATTCAAATTCAGCAACCTACAAGCGAGTTTTACAAGACCGATTTCATTACAGACGCTCATCAGATTACTCATTAATCTCTGACCAACTTCATCGATCTGCATCGGACCCAGAATATGATTTTGTGTATGTTCAGTTATAAAATCTGTGATAAATTCATCATGAAGCATCATAATTTCTGCATCATGCACGTCCGTCATAAATGTATCGTTGTAAGTCTTTTCTAGTACGTGGTCGAAGTCTGCATCGACTATACCGTAAACTTGATTAGAAATACGAGTCCTCAGCCTATCAACAGCTTCTATGACATCCGCCTTTCCACTTGCTGGAGTGCAGTAAAAGAACTCTGTATTTCTCAACACCATGTTAAACAGAGTAATATCGGAGTCGCCTTCAACAACAAATATAATCCTATTGCCTACGTGGTCAGTTTGGACCTGTAAAAGCAGAGCGCTAAATTTAGTTTCATCGCTACGTTCTCTGGTAGCATCTCTTAAACTCGACATAACTAGTTACTCTTTGCAATCACATGCTTGTCAAAGAGGTCAATTGAACTTTCCCATTCATCACCAATCACATCCGGTGAATGCGTTGTTACTATAAGCTGTGAGTAGTGATTAAACTTTGATATTTGAGAGAACTCATTAAGGAGGTCTTTCTGCCATGAAATGTGTAGAGATACCTCAGGTTCGTCTATCAAAATGATTGCACCATTTTCTGCTTTGAAAATTAGATCAAAGAAAATAGATACTTGGTTCTTCTCGCCTGAAGACAACTTTTCTAAAGGTATATTAGCACCAACATGATTGAAGAATGCGAAGCCGTATTCCGGGTTAACTGCTATAGTTTTAAATGAAAACTTTTTCTTCTCAATTAGCTTCGAGAACTCGCTCAAACGTCCTACAAAGTCTTCATGCAAAGATTCTTCATAGAATATTTCATCCAATTTATCACTCAAGTTAATGGTGTAGTCTGATACAAGGTTTAAGTCATTCAATTCGAGATACTTACTCGACTTTGGTAGCAATCCGAAACGAGTGTAAGGTGCTAACAGGTCTTGTAGGCCAACTATCCTCTCTTTCTGCATGTACGGTAATGCGTTATTTTGAACTTCGTGTGATTCTATTGAAATGCATGAAAATAAGTCATAAACCAACTGGTCAAGCTTGTGCAATTTACTTAGCGCAAACTTCATTTTATCTTCTAGAAACGCTCTTTGCTTTGTAATGATGCTATATGCTTCAGTTTCGTCATTCAGATGTACAGAATGGATAAGAATAGAAAAAGCTTTTCTGTAATCAAATACCTTTTCTTCAGACAAGTTTTGGGTTGAAGGAATGATGATCTTTTTTGCGTCATTAAGAAATGACTCGATCTGCATACCAGATTCTGAGTTGAAGTAACGGACAAGACCAAGATTGGTTTTCAGTTCGAATGTATCAAAACTTATTTTAGATAATTCTTTGTAGTTATTTGAGATAGCATTATGAATCAATTTGAGAAGCATAGTCTTACCATAGCCATTGGGGCCTGTAATAACCACATGATCGGACTCTGGAAGTTCAATGTCATAGTTTAAAAAACCAAACAGATTCTTAACTGTAATTTTTTCTATTCTTAGGAACATTTTGTAGTATTTTTATTGAAAATTATGTCGCATTGTACCATTAGAGGTAATGTCGTAAAGTGCATATTGATTCTGGGTATTTCTGTTTCTGTGGGTTATTCAGTGATTTATGGGTAATGACCAAAGACCAACGTAGCTTGAATAGTAAAGATTTATTAGTCTGAACTCTTTACTTTATCTAGACGATTTATATCCACATTCTTAACCAAAGCATCTGCATCAAATATCAATTGATTTTTTTCATTAACTTTTGGTCTGAATAAAACTAGTACTTTACCAAACTCCCCTTCTGCCTCAGCTGTTAAGGTCGTATTTCCTGAACTATCAACCAAGTAGTTTGTTGAGTCTGAATCCAACCTTCCAATTCGGCCATTCACGTGAATAATTCCAACGTCATAGTCTCTTGATGACAAACTCTCGGAAAAATACTTTTTTAACTCTTCAGGGTTATCCAATATAGATTCAGGGTCATCAACGTACGCACTTGCAACCTTAAGTTCTATATTCTGTTTATTATGAATTGATGTATAATCCGGCCCATTTGGAGTATTTGAAATGCCAGGGCTAACATATAAGCCCACAATTGCCCAAATTGCTGAACATGATGTAACTATTGCTCCTCCACCTTTTGATGAAACCTTGAGATTGTTCCATTCGATTAGTTGCTCCTCTTCCTTTAACGAGGCGCCTCTTTTGAAAATTTTATAACCAAAGTACGCAACGAAAGAACCAATAGAGAAACACAGAAGCATCCCTATACCGTTAAAGACAATAATACCCAATCCTTCCATGGATCTCCCTTATCTTAATTTTACTATTATTTTGTTAATTCATCTAAACAAGCTTAGATCATTCTTGTATCAACAGAGCTCAAACTTAGATTCTTTTTTCTTAGGCTCACCTTACATTCTGTTTACTTATGAACTATTAGTTATTCCGAAAGTATTTATCTGTATTCATTAATTCGTATCGGCAAGTGAGCTTTTTCTAAGGAGTATTTTGTGGCTACCATTCATTCAAACGCATTTGAATTTAATCTCGATGGCTTAACTAATATCAATTTCATAGAACAATCCCATTGTATCACCCATGGTCAACCTTATGATGGAGTCCGTTGCTACAACGCTTGTCACAAGGAGCCAGCAAAATTGGTTGTACTTGCTGGCAGGAAGGGGTCACATGAAGTTTCTAACTGGCTAGTGTCAAATGTAAATTGGCCCAAAGAAAACGGCCTAGGAGGTGCAATAGCAGATACCTATATGGATGACATTCCACGTAAACTCAATTTTGCCATTCGTGGTTGTATCATACTCACCATTTTCGGTATTGAGTACACAATCGAAGACATTGTCCTCGCACAAGGTAAGTCTGGTGCTTACAACAACTGGTGGCTTGGTTCGAGCTCAATGATAAAGATAAAGGCAGAAAACATGACAGATTCATATGCTCAGGAGCTGTCCGAAATGGCCAACAAGTTGATTATGGCAGGACTATCTAAGAGTTTCGCTAGAGCAATCAATGCTATCGGCATTGGAATATACAAATTAACAAAACCACATAAAGTGGGTCGTTGTCTAATTGGGTGCACGAATGACCAATTCGATAAAAGTAAGTCCGTGGTTTTCATAAGTATGAAAAACAGTTCGGCTGATGCAACTATGATGGGTACTTACGCGCTTGATTCTGAAAAATTGTAGTATTTAAAACACTTTAGATTAAGAATATACATTGTATATTCTAATACTTTTTTTTGAACAACCATGTTGATTAATAGTTAATCAAGAGTTCTGGAACACTATGCCAGATGGATATCTGAGTAATATACACTGTATACTATTTTAACAAATAGCTCCCTTTAAAATATACAGTGTATATTTACAATGTGACATCAATACTGGTCCCATTAGAATATACACTGTATATCACCCCAAAAATTCACATCACTTAAGCGTATTGATTAACTTAATTAAACTATCTGGGTCAGAGGTGTAGAGCGATACCAGCTCCTTTTTACTTAGGTTAGTTAGTATCTTGGCTATCAAATCCTGGTTAGTATTGGTTACTAGGTTCTGAACCTTAAACTCTGAATACCCCATAACCATCGCAACATACAAGTGCCTGTTTTCCTTAAACCACTTCCAATAGGCAGACTTAGAGAAGCCTTCATCTACAAGTCGATCTGGAGCACTAGGCAATCCTAGTTCGGCGTTAACCTCTTTTATGGTTTCCAATTCCACCAGCCTGTTGACAAATAGCTTTAGTTCATCGTAATCATTACAGTAGTTGAATGCATTATCCAACATGAAAGCCTGTTTCGGCTTTGATTTCTGCCACAGTTTTATTGTGCTTTCACTCTGTTTAAACGCTTCAGCTAAGAGAGATAAATCGTTTTTATAGTCATAAGTAAACATAATTGTTTTATAGATTTAATAGTGATTCGAGTAAGGGTTTTGGCGTTACATTTCTTGTAGAACGTTTAGTTACTTTTGTCGTATGCATATTACTATCGACTCGATCAGGAGAAATTGTAACATTCGTATTTACTGGCATTGTACATAAATCCGTTGATAGAGATAGACGCTGTTCGAGTGAAAACTTTGATATTGTTTCACGAAGAGAAAATCTCTTTATATCTTCAATTTGAGCTTTAAACCACTCGAGGGTGATAAGAGCCTCAGATAGGTTTGACTCATATTCTCCCAACCGAGTTAAGTAGTTTTCTACGCTTGGGTTAAATGAAGCTAGAAAATCTTGTTTGTCTAAGTTAATCACATTTGAGGCTGGTGTTTCGATATTACTTAGTCGCGTGTATAGAGCTGCATTCAGATTTCTCAATTCAGTTTTTAGACAAAGATATTCCTCTGAACTTTTATACTTAAAAACATCGTCAAATTTCAAGTTAGATAGGTCTTTAGATACCTTAGCGATTTTTGAAACTGTTTCACTATCAATACTATTAATGGCATTTGAATACACTCCTTTAAGTGCCCAGTTCATCGCAATAGATTGCTCTAGTACTGAAACAACTGAGTTTAGCTGTTCGATTGTAAAGTGTGTAATTTCCTTCTTAATAGATGGCTTAGCATTCAGTTCTGTTAGTTGGTTAGTAGAGAGAGAACTTTTGTAGAACTCTTCAATCGATTTGAACGAGTCTGAGCTTAATAAAGACCAGCACTTTAATGTTCGATGAATCTGAGGCTGATTATCGGTCAAGAATAGTGTGGGATTGTTTAGCTTGACAGTTGATTCACCAAATCGAGCCAGGTATTTCTTCAATCTATCACAGTGATTCCTTAATCTACTCTCACAGCCTTCCAACGGCCTAGACAGTTGCAGCTTTATTTTGTGTCTTATTGCGTTTCTACGCTCCCGAACATGAAGTAATAGCTTAGCTTTATCGATCCTATGCTTTTGCATAGAAACCATAAAAGGCAATTGTTTTAGTTCTGATGCATTCATGTCTTGGTAGTCGAAACAACCAAGTTCTGACAGTAACTCTGTTCTCTTGGCTATGTCGAGGAATGTCGGGTAGTACTTTAACGATATCCTAACGGCCCCTGTCTCTACCATAGAACGTGCCACAGCTCCTAATTGCGTGGACCGTACTGATTGTTTTCTATTAGAGAGAGACAATCTACGTCTTCTTATGTTCTGAATGAGTGCAAGATCATGTTCAGCTTTAATTCTTTCGTAAGGTTGGGTTAAGTGCCACTGACTGAGAGTTCTTTCATTAACTACAATATTTAACTTGTCGCCTAGAGCGGCATTAGGGTCAATATAATGTGCTGGTGTAAAAACATCTTTAACTTCTTCGCCCAAGAGATCGATGTCAGGGTGAAGCACTCTATGATTATCTGCATGCGCATAGTGAAGTCTTGGATTTGTTTCAAGATTATAGAAAGAGAGTCTTGTTGTTCCCTTAGTAAGTTTACCTGATCTAATTTTTGCTACACGTTTTGTGAAATCTAATGAAGGTTTAACTTTTCGAGCCTTTTCCTGGTATTGGATATCAGTAACATGCGATAGATAGGGTATAGAAAGCTTGGTGTTTATCTTTCCACCGCCAAACATAGAACTAAAGGATGCATAAATCACTTTCGTAGCTTCTTGGATAGAACTAAATTCAATGCTACTAATTTGCTCATCAATTTCGTTATACCAATTTAGTGCTTTTTTGTTTGCATAACCCTTAAGTAGACTAGTTTTAAAGTACTCTGAAAATGCACTAGAAGCTTTACGTCCATTACACTCCAACTTGATTACCTTATCAGAGTTACTTGAAATCAAATCAAAGAGTTCAACTCTCTCAGCATTGACCATCACTGAAATCCTTCCTAAGAGATCACAATGTTTAGATCGAGAAGTGTCCTGGCTGATTGGTTCCAGCTTTAAATTATGAGCAATACTCACTTTTACAGGTAACTGTGTTTTAGGGAGGATCTTCGTGGTGCAGTTAAAATCGCTTTCATTCAAATCGCTCGCATCTATTGGACGCTCCCAGTAGCTAAGAAAGGACTTATGATTATCAATAAACCGCACTGGGTCATTGTCAACATTAAGAGTTTTCATTAATACGGCTTCAGGTAATTTCGATGAGTTAATGCTGATTTTTCCATGAATAGATTCGTACTCTGCATTACTTTTAGGATAAGGAATCCAGCCATTACCTCTCAAAAGTTCATTCCAGATAACCAAAGGTCTATAGGGAAGGGCATTTACTCCATCTAGACTCCATCTAAACGAAAGATAAGCAGCATGCTTTTCAGAAAAAATGTTTATTAAGGGTTTCTGGGCCTCTTGAATGTACATATCAAGAAATGCTCTTCTGGCTTTAGCGTTCAAGCTTCTATCATTTTTGATGTCTATAACGCCTTCATGTTGGTCGACGTACCCACTTTTATATAGTCGTTTGAACTCTTCAGCTTTTTTAGATGACTCAATTGAAATTTGAGCAAAATACCTAACCAACTTTTCTAAATACTTTACTTTTAGAACGTTCGGCTGAAATGCTACTCGTTGATATGCTGCAAAATCGATAGCTTTGGCATGCATCATTCTCGCATCCATATTGCAACTCAGCTGAAACATGAAATCTCTAATGCGCAGAACCTCTTCCTGTAAAAACACTTTCCATCGAGTATGTTTAGCTAGTGAGTTTTGGGTTTTATCGTGTTGAACCATTGTGCATAGTGTGCATCCAAATCGACTAGATCCATTGCAACCATTTGAATTCTTTTGTCCTACTGCAATCTCACAGACATCAGAAGAAGCATTCCCATAAATGGCCAAAAGCAGGGCGAAATCAGAAAGGAAGCCGGGAAGGGGAGGGAGCCCAGCTAAACTACGAGTAAGAGGCTTAGCTCCAGAAAGTTCTAAGGAAGTGAAAACCTCTTGGGTAGACCAGTCACGTATTGGAGCGTATAGAAACAGTGGGTAGCCTGTATTTAAGTCAGACTCTTTCATCTCTTTCAATAAATCACTTATAGACTTATCACTGGTTCCCTGAATAACCATATTACCTTTTCGCTTTGTACTCTCGTTGTTTCTTTGCCCTGTAGCGCAAATCACATCAAAACGGGTGTATTGCTGTAGTTCTTCGTCTGATTTAAAGCGGTCCAATAGGTTTTTTAAATATCTTTCGCTAGGAACAATTTTGAGAATAGAGCTGCAGTCACTATTACGTTGTGCATTTGGTATTAGCTTATTACTAGTCAGGTATTTGTTCGCGTACTCTTCATGAAATGACGGAGTGACAATATCGTAGTAAACGTTAATATCGTTATCTTTTGCATAGTCAATAAACTTAGATTTAACCCACCTGGTGTACATAACCATTGGAAGTGATTCCGAAAGAGTGTCAACCGTTGAAACAATTAAGGGGCGAGTTTTTTCGATCCAACCATTTTGAATACAAACTCGATAAGCTTCAGAAGCAGCATTCAAAACTGTGCTGGAGTCTTTACCCATACTGCAAGGAACAAACACTAGCGAATCACTAGATCGCAAAATCGTTATAAACTCTTCTACAACCGCATTGAACTTGAAGCTAACACTCTCGTGCAAAGCCACCAATTCGTTTTCTATTAGGTTTGTTGTTTCAAAAATATTAACCATTGGCTGAACCATTACTAAAGACCGACAACTATATAATACCATATTTAAACACACTTTATAGACTTAAATATACTTAGTGCACTTTTTTGTGCACATATATTGAAGGAGGTGTATTTATATGGTATTTTACTTCTATTCTTTTAGTCATCGGGTCAAGACATGTACACACCAATTTATTCTGAACAAGACCTTCAATTAGTACTCTTCAGAGCTAACGAGGGTATTTGCACGAATGGCATTTCTGTATTTGAGGGGGTAATAACAGGCAAAGAATTTGCTGAGAACTTCACTGAAGAAGAGAGCTCAGATAGTTTAAATGAGTATCAAAAAAGACAGAGAGACCTTGAGAAAGGTCGTGCACAAGGTTTGATTAAGTATTTCGACAATAGGGAGGATACAGTACTCCCTAGCATTACTGTCTTTGTTTCTTCATTAAAACTCCATGAGGAAATATCTATTGGTAACAAAGAAGTCGTCACAGCCACATTAGAAAGTTCATCTGACCGTCTTGTATGTGATGGTCAGAACCGTTTGAATTTGTTTAAGGACAGAGTTACGAATGCTAGTCCTACTCAGTACCATACGCTGGGAGTTAAATTCATTGTTACAAACACGGACACCTTAGAGCCAGTCACTCAAAAGATTAGACAGGTATTTTCTGACTACCACTTACACCTTCGTAAACCAACATCAGCACAAAACTTATTCTTTGACAGCTCGCAAAGCTTTTCCAGATTAATTAGGGACCAGATACTCGATAATGTATTAGTTGATGGTCATTCACTAAAGCGGTTTATAAGTACCACAGGAAAACCCAAGAAATCCCAGTTAATGGACTTGAAGCAGTTAGGCGATTTCATTTGTACCGCATTAGGTACAACTCCTGTAAAAATGAACAAATTGCTTGAAGGTTCAAGCGATACCGAAGCTGAAATAATTCGCTTAACAACTCCATTCCTCACCAAGTTTTTTTCTCTTATACCTATGAGGTTTCTTTCAGACTCAGGGCCAAATGTTATGTACACGAAAAGTATATTTTGGAAAGGGACTGCGATAGTAATTCGATCTATCTTTGAAGAGCATTTGTCTCGAATGCATAAAGCCCCCATTGATTGGTCAGTACTAGATGGGATAGTTCGATTGCCTGTGAAAGATATTACACATGACTTTTGGCTAGAGAATAATGTAGTACAGAAATCTATTTCAAGAAATGGAAGTATTAAATACAGAATGATCCGCAGCTCAGAGAGAAGCTGTGCTACTGCTATTTGTAAAGAACTAGAACTACCCTCAGTGGGAGAAGAAGTATGAAGTCACCAGAGAGTAATGACTTAGACCTGAAAGCACATCGATGCCCTAATGCGATGACAATGGCGAGAATGGGTCTATCTCGAGCAATTAAGGAAGGTGTTAATGAGTACAACATATACAGCATAGAACCACTGTTAGGAAAGCACATATCTGCTTACTTAAATGATGTCCAATGTAAATTTGAAATTCACATTGAATCGGTAAGGATACGTGACGAACATAAAAAGTTATGGTGTAACGAAAGCACAATCTTTGATGAAGATGATTTCGAGTTTGCAGAGCACTACTGTCGGTACCGTATCGCCTTCACCAACAAATCAAATTATGGTGAAAGTTGAGTACAACCCTTAAAAGAAACCGTGAACCAATTTCCTTAGTTCGAAAACTAAAGTTGATTGTAATTCGCTCAAGGCCTATATTGCTTTTTATCCATAAATGACAATGGTAGATTGCAATGAATAACATTAATCTCATTACAGTGGGGATTGCTTTAGCGGTTTCCGCCCCCTCTGTAATTGCTTCAATCAAAGCACCACACAATGCAGGGAGCTACAATAAAGTTATTAAGGTTCCTTCACACATGAACCAAACAAGTGCAGTTGGCTTGGATGATACTTTAGGCTCCAGAAACATCTCTGACGAAACAATCGTTGAGCTCCCAACCGTCCCAGATGATCCAGTAGGGGACTTTGAGATCCCCAAACCTGGAGAGGATGAAGATGAGGCAGTAGATATTACTATTAACTGTGGATGTGCTTCTGTGAATGTCGCAAGGGGAGCATGTTTTTCTCCAAAAAGAGCTAAAAGCGCAATGGACAGCAAAGCAAGTGGGTACTTTAGCTCATCTTATGGTTCATATTGGCCTAACTCGTCGAACATTGATTTCCTTGTAACATATAACCTGGAAACCAAAGGGATCACAAAAATAGCCATCACTGATCATAGTAAAATATACAATCTCACTGATGAAATCGCTAATGCTGGTTTATTTGAAATTTCCGGGCCAGTGACATCAACTGCTACACCTAGCTGTAGAGTAAGCTTAACTCGTGCTGCGTTTGCTGACATGGGATACTACACAATGGGTGCAGATGATCCATGGAGAGTAAGGTATAGAGGGTGGGCACATTACAACAAACCTTCCGGTTCCAGATACAAAACTGTAAATGGTGGTACCACAAGCACTCGACCTCCATCCGGGAAGACCTACTATTACTAGATAGCTTGAGTTTGTAAAAGCTTTTCTGGGCCTCTCAAACAAACCTTCCTTGGTGTACCAGGTCTTAATATACAAGTGGTACATCAAGGACGTTTTCTTAAAGCGTTAGTTTTCGTCCTAAATGTCACCCCAGACACTATTGGACCATAGTAAATCAATAAGATAGAAGAACACCTCTATCTAAGTGTGACATCTAGGACGAAAGTTTTCTATCTAGTGCCACCGCATATATTTAACTCATTGATATGCTTTTCTACTTTCTTATACTCAAGTAGGCTTTACGTCCTAGATGTCACAGAGAAGAGATTTTTATCTTTATTTTCAATGCTTTAAATATATTCAATGATATCTATAGTAACTAGCTTTTCTTAAATTCCCAACTGGGCTAAACCATTTTACCCCTACGAATGTTTTCGTCCTAGATGTCACCTATCACTCTTTACTGTATATCGAACGTAGAGAAAGTATGACTCCAGTGTGTAGCTTTTTATATCAGCCTAAGGCACAAATAAAATATCTTTTATTTTCAGTCAGTTATAATCATTAAGTTTGAGCTTTATTCTATAGAGTACTGGACACACATTGTTGCTTCTTAAAGTATCATTTTAAAACCGTCCTAAATGTCACCCCTCACGCTCTTGACACAGAAAAACAATTAAAATACATATACTTATAAAAAATCCGATTAAAACATCGCCATAGAACAGTGACACCTAGGACGAAAATAGAGAAAAAAACGCATTGCATATTCATTGATCCCTTACTTTCGTCCTAAGTGTCACCCCTCCAACTAGAAGCAATAGATACTATCCTTATAATTCAATACGTTAGAAGGAGTTCTGAAAAATTAGCTTAACCTTCATTTACAGGGTTTTCATTCAAAGGAAGCAAAAAAGCAGGTTATAAAGAAAGAATTGGGTCTTCATCACCCACAAAACAACTTCAATCACGGATAAAAAACAACAATTAGGGAGTTGGATCACAGTTATTGAGAGGTTTAGCCACCAGCAATATCTGGTAAAGGTGACACTTAGGACGGTATTTTGAGGCAGAACTAGCACACTTGATTGTTGAATGTGCTAGTTGGATGGAAATTTACTTCTTTGGTGTGCTAGTTGAAGCTAATCTTCATCATCTGTGACTATTTCATAGTCGGTTACATCAATGACGTCATCTGATTTCTTCATTGATGTACCTTTAGCATCTTTTGACTCTTCACCAAACTTCTTAATAGCGCTTAGGACAGCAGGGGATATATCTTCACCATTCAGCAATAGTTCTCCAATCTGCTCAGTCAATGCGACCATTTCACTCTGCTTTGGTTGAAGGTTGGCATTGATAGCTTTGATTGCTGACCTTGCAAGGGATAGTTTACTTGGGGCCTTTTTAGAAAGCTCCCAGGTAAACTTAAATGCGACAGTCTTGGTACCTTTTCGAACATCCTCGTAGGAAAGACTTTTGAAAATGTGCAACTTATTAAGTTCTTCAATTGCTGGGTTAAGCCAACGTTTCTTAAGAACCGCAGTTCTGTCATACGAAGAGGGCAGTTGCCACCTAGAGCGCATCCAATCAACATCTAGAATTAGGTTATTTCTTAAATTCTTCCACTGATTGATAGCCTCATAAAGCCTCATGGTATAAACGGAAGATAAGTTTCCTGCTTCACCTATCAGCAGCTGTGTATAGTTTGATGTGGTTTGGTTAATGATACTAATCAACTCAGCATTCAAATACAGCACTACATGTCCTCGTTTAGGACGATAGCTCTGTTTAGTGGTCCAGTGGATAGCATCATAAGCTTTTTCACCATCTTTGCTGTCTTCATCAGGAAGATAGATAACCACACTTTTCTCATGTAAAGATTGTGCTGCGCGTTGTATGTCTCTTGATAGGTTTTTCTTCGACTCATCATCTATCTCGAAGTATTCGATGAACTCTTTGTTAGAAATAGTGATCGGATACTGACCATATTCCATTGTTTTTAAATGTTCGGGAGTAGGGTTTTCCTGATTAATCCGCTTGAGGCACATGTATACAAGCCGCTTCTCATAACGAGTAAGGCTATAAGCTGCCGTTGTTAAAGCGTTCGCTTGTCTAACAGTAAGATCGTTTTTGCTGTTGTTCTCGGTCATGATACTGATACACACAATAAGAAATTGTACCAAATGTAACATTGTAGGCTTAAATGTGCCAGTAAGTAAGCAAACCAACCTTATACATACTTATACAGACTTATCCACAACCGAAAGCGTCCTAGATGGCACGGTAAGTCGTCCTAAGCGATCTTCAAATCTTCCTAAATGTAATAGTGTTTCGTCCTAGATGATCTTAAACGAATTCCTAACTACTTGAATTATAAAAACATAGATAAGTTATCAACACCCTAATAAGATCTTAAAAAAGATCTTAATAAGATCAATAAAAATATTATTATTAAATAGTGTCTAGAAATTAATCAGTTAGAAGGGTAAAGGGACGATCTTGGAGAACAAAGAAGTAGTAATAGTTCTTTTTTTGCATGTTAACTCAAAAAGCCACTCAGTAGAGCTATATGAGCTAATTTGCTCTATTTAGACACATATACCGGGTTGTGTCCAATCATAAGCATAGAGGCGCTCTCAGCTTGCATTTGCCCTAAATTTTCAATGACGATCTTTAGATCATTCATTTAATTAACCATTTGGTTTAAGGATCATACGCACGAACACAATGGGTTTAATCTTCCGAGGCTCTCCAGAACCATCATGTCATATAAACAAAGAAAGTTAAAAAATCATACACAAACAACTGTTATAATATGGTATTTACTGTTATACTAATGGGGAATTAACGGTTCTATCCCGTTGAAATATATGTAATAGCTTGGGGGCTAAAATGAAAAGAAGATCTTTTGTAAGTAGAGAAGAACTAAACTACGCTAAAAATTTACTAGTCTCTTATGGCTGTATGAATAAGGTGATTAACAGCGCAATTCAAATGGTAGATGAACTTGATATTGAGCCTGGCCTAAAGTTCCAGGCTAAGATGGGATCATTTAAGAAGGAATTGGATGTAGCTATATCAGCTATAGGAAAACCAGAATCACGTGCCAAGTTCATTCTAAACATAACGAACTTCTTGGTATCATGGTATGAAAGTGGAAATAAGTGCTTAGACAAGTTCTCGGTTGCCAGGTTTTCAATTTTGCTCTTTCATGCTACTGAACTTAAATTAATATCCGCTCGACAACAATTGGATATCATTTATGGGTGTTTGAAAGTTAGCGAGTTACCAAAATCAGACACACATCTGTTAATCCAACTGCCCATAACCCAGGATATCTTCACTTTAGAGAAAGTGCAGTCTCACCAATCTAAGGCTCATGTTATCAACCAAGACGATCATACCCTCGTTCAACTTGATATATCTGATGTTCCAAAAGAAAACCAAAGTGCGATAATTGGTGCGCTAGACGATTTAAGTCTGGATGAGGTCTCACTTTCAAAAGATGGAAAGTACCTTTCATTACTCGCTCCATTAACCTTGGAATGCGGCTTAGAAGATACACTCAAGAAGGTTGAAGCTCTAAAGGCGTGTTCAATGCTTGATGTATTTTGCCAATTTAAACCAATCTCTTTAGAAGAAATAGCTGTTAAGTATTGGGATGGTAAGCAGTACTTTGATGAGCTGGCGACAATGTATAAAGCAAGCTCTCAGTCAGAATCTACTCGACAAACTATAAGCAGTGCACTTGAACTAGTTAATACCGGTTACATTCTGAGTTCTTTAGATGGTTTATCCACTCTTTGTCATCGTTTAGCTGTAGATACGGACAAGGACTATAAATATAAAGGATCGTCAGCTCTATATGAGCTTCTGGACACTCTAAGGGGGTTTTATAGAGACTTACTATGGAAACTCGAAGATATGGGTTATGAGTTTCAATATACATCTGCATTTTCGAACGTGCTTTAGTTGATTTTCGGGGATTCCGATTAATGCTTCCACTAACTAAACACATTAACTCGGATTCCCTTTGCTCCCTGTCGCACTTACAAGGTCATAGCGCTAGATTTTAGCTGTATGTACTGGATAGAAACTAGGCATGGGTATAGAAGTTAATCAGAAACACTTCGACTTGATTTAACGTTTGACACTAATTAATAAATCAGCACTCAGAGGGAAACATTTTGTCAGATTTAGACTTCACAAAGCACTGGACATCCGAACGTACCCGCAAAAAGCAAACAGCTCTAACAAAGCTATCAAATGGACTTCTAAAAGAAGTAGTCGAAGACCCATTCTCTAGAGACTTGTTTGAACTCGAAGAAATTGAAGCGATGAAAGTCGCAGCAAAGGCTTTGAGTAAAGCAAAAGAAAAGTTTACCAAAATTAAAGAGAAGAAAGCCCGTATCGAAAAACGTAAGGCTCAAGAGTTAGCAAACATCAATAAACAAGCGAAAAAATATGCTATTGAGGTATTAGATTCGCTTAATTCCAATCCGGATACTTTTACACGAGAACAGCTGTGCCTATGGGTGACGGTCGCTCACTTTACTAGTTCTGTTTTAGATCCTGAGAGTTGGGAGATAGACATTAACGATAATATTGCTAATCACTATTTAGAGAGTGATCACGCATTAAGAAGGCGTAATGTTTGGACTATGAGAAGTAAGGCTCTAAACGCTTTCGAAAATTATTTTAAAAGAGCATGGCAATTCTCTTTTGAAACAGACTCTTGGGTAGTACGAGTGCCAATTAAAGAGTCCGTAGCACAACTTAAGGCACTAATAAATCATGATGAGTACATCAAAAATGAAAAGCTATATGCTCATTTACTTGAGCCTTTAGAGGCTTACAATCGTGAGGTTGATGCAATTAAACGACGCAAGAACATGAAGTCTATTTAACCAGGAGAAGATTCACCAATGACATACGAAGAATTGTACGCCGACTGGGAGTATTTGTTTAAAAAAGTTGGCTGTGCTGAAGACATGACGGGTGGTTATGTTGACTCTGAAGATTTAGAGGAACTACTTAAAAAGCCAACTAAATCTACAGCAAAGAACTGCTTGAATAGACAGATCGATTATTGGTTCAGAGCTGGAATTCAGTTCGACTATGACCTCAAAGGTAGGTCGGTTTTCGATCTCATAGAAGAGTATCCGAAGATAGAAGAAATCGCAGACAGACACTTTGTTGATTTAGATGATTGTCCCGACCCTTTCGTTAAGACAAATGATTAAAGGGGAAAGCATGGTAGATTTATCTATTTATAATATTCGACCTGAGCCTAAAGAAGCTGTCTGCATTGGCTGCGGGTGTAGTGATAATAATGCATGTTTTGAGAACTCCCAGGCATGTTATTGGCTAAAAGTGGATAGAGAAAAACAGCAAGGTGTTTGCTCAAACTGTCATGACCTTTTGTCTCAGTAAATTTAGGAAATGGATGAATTTTCTATAATCACAATCGCTTAATGCCTAACTATAGGAAGGAAATAATGAGTCGTCTTGAAACACTTATAGAACAGAGCAATGATGAACTTTGTAGTGTGTCAGTCCCTGTTAAAGAACAGTGTCTGAACCGATGCAATGAATGTCCAGTTGATGATGAGTTAATTGGAACGTTGACAACAGATAGTAAGAGCTCAACAGAAGAGTCACCAAATGAGTGAGAAAGTACTTCTAGGCACATTATTGGTTGCAGGTTTTTTGTTAGCAGTGAGATGGGCATTTAAGAGTGATACATCTTCATTTGATGAAGCACTTAACAGGTTTCTATCAAGTGAACAACGAAAAGAGAAGAAAGGTAACTCAAATCCTAGTAGTGCTTACGAACGACGCAGGAAGGCTATGTTTAGCGGCACAGATTCGATGGGTTGCTATCAAAAGCACAAAAAGGCCAACGAAAGGCTTCATCGTAAAAGGTGAACCTTAGATAAAAAAATAGGCCCCATATCATGCAATATGATGACCTGGTTTATTAATTGGTCTGGGATGTATTGGTGTAGGAGAGGAATAAAGTTTCATGCTGGTTGTCTTGAGCATCCACAGATTGAGCGGTCCCATTCAAATACGTTTCTGGACAATTATCATTTTCGGAAAATCAAACATTAGCAATCCATGAACAACTCTATGTCTGGGAAACTACTCCCGAACTCATTATTAAGGTTGATTTAAAACGCCCAGCCCCAATATTCTTATAATCCACCCACAACGCTACCTTGGCTATGCAAATCAAACGAGACTTTGACTACTACCACAACCTTCACAACGTCATTACCCACGCCCTGCTTCATTTGCTGTGTCAGGTTTCCGCATCTTCCCGTTTTGTTCCAGTAAAATCACGCAATGACATACTGATAAAGTACCTTAAGCCAAAGCTCAACGATAAGTCGTTATCGAATATCAAAAAAGACATCAAACTGATGATCAGCTTAGCAAGAAAAAAAGGTGGGAACCTAGAAATGAAACTGCATCAACTTAATTCACAATCGAAGCATACAAAACTCATCGGTGCTGAAAAGCTTTATAACCTACTCGTACACCTTTATGACGTAGAGGGTATCGAATCAAGACTGTTTGAGGAGGGTAGTGAAGCGGAGCCTGGGATTCTTTATATGCTAGAGGAACAAGTCGAACACGGTTTTGACCAAGAACACAATCAACTCACCCCGTTATCGATGCTTATCCAACTAGAGCGTGCACCTGAATTAATTGAATCGATTAATGCTCACGGCCTATTTCTTGCTGAAATGAAAGAGTGGAACACCGAGAAACATCAAGCCCACATCTTAGTACACCCAGCTTAAAAAAGCTGGCTAGCCATCATTTAAACGCCCGCTCATTCTATCTTCCATGAACTGGCTTCACCAGCTAGTTCTAAGTTGGACATAAACGTTTTAGAAATGGCGGCGTACTCTGATGGCTGCCATTAAGTATAAAACTTTAATACTCAGTATCAAACTTATTGCTTAGTAACGAAACTTTATTCCTCACAAACAAATGGAGTTAATGGGTTTGAAAGCTCTCCACTAACAGGGTTCCCCCTAGTCGCCACCGAGGCCCACCCGCCGGACTTACCCCTGCATTACTAAGTCTCGTTCCTCGCCAAGTATTGCCGCTCATGGGCTGTTGTCCACCAGCGCTAGTACGATGCCAACAAAACCCCATTGTCACCGTCCTAGCAGAATGCTGGTGGCCATATGATCCGCCTTCGGCGAGCTAAAAAGCATTTGTAACGCTTTTCTTAACGGCTTCGCCTAAAAAGCTGACCCTCTATCGAGCCCTATTGTGTCGCCTTTGTCCGGCCCAAAGTCCAGATAATAAGTTAATTATATTTCACAAAGGTTAGTGTTTAAATGTGGTATCTATTTGTTGTTTTTTATATAATTATGACATAGTTAAGGCAAGTGAGATCAATTGCTTGGGGGCAGTATGATAAAGGTATTAGAGAAGAAAGTTTCTCTCCATAGAAATAAACTAAGAGTATTCTTCGAAGGGCAGTATTTACTAATGGCGGGTTTTAAAGGAGGGGCTAAGTTTCAGCTTAAGTCTGACCGTACAAAGAAAGAAATTAAAATAGTTATTGATCGTTTCGGCTCTCGACAAGTGACCAACTCAAGACGAAACGGTAAAGAGCGACCTGTCATTGACTTAAAGCACGCTGATTTAGATATTTTCGGAGACCATGTAAAAGCCTACATCAAAGATGGTGAAATCCGAATTGTCGAATTGCATTCAGTCCAAGAGATTCGTGACAGAGAGCTGAGGTTTAAGGATATGACGAGAAATCTTAAGCCTTTAAACCATGCCGTATTCAGCTTTAATTCTAATTTAGTACTCCTTTCTAACGAGTTGGAATACAACTCGCCAATAGAGCTGTTTGATCTAAAGAAGAGTAGCATCAAGGCTGAAGTGATTAGCTTACAAGGTGCGCCAGAGGCTAATTGTTACTTTTACTTAATGACTGCCTTCATCAAAACACTTCAACCATCTGCAATTTTTATAGATACACAGTGGACAGATCCTCTTGAAGCCGCATTTTCACATACTATGAAAAATATGGGTTACGTAAAAAATGATGAATTGAATGGTTACTTATCTAAAAATATCACAGGGGCTGAGCTTGGTTCTGCTTCTGTTGAACTAACTCCGGCTTCACCTATCAAGAAGTTAAGTCTCGATAGAGTGATAAAGACTTGGAGGAATCTCAAACAAAAAGAGCGTGTTCAGAGAGCTATGTCAAAGTACAAAGCGAATATACCTTTATCCACTTCAGATATATTTAATGGTATAGGGGTATTGTGCTCAAGTATTTCCGATGGACTTAAGCGGAGTAAGCTTTCTACTTTCGTAAAGGTAATTGTCGAATCGAGTGAAAGGTACTTCAATGCATGTCTGCAAAATAATCCTGTGTGGGCTGTGGAGGCACCGGAAGAGCAATACGGATTAAATATGCGATTGGAGAGTGTTGATTTGTCCAGAGGTGGCGTTAGAACGGAAGTCAATTCAGGATCGCTGCCTTGCGAAGGGAGTTCCATAAGCGGCAGATCTAAGAACGGAAATAAATTTGCAGAAGCACACAAAAATACAGGCGGGTGTTTTATCGATTTCTTGCATTGGCAGTCGATAACGAATCCAATTATTTCTGTTTTTGAGAATGTTACTTCATTTACTAAATCAAACTCATACGCTGTTATCGTAGATACGTTTAGTAAAGTGTTTGGGTACAACTTTATAAATATGACATTAGCAGGTTCTCAGTTTGGTGCACTTGAAGATAGAAAGAGGCTTTGTGGTATTGGATACTGCAGCTCCTTCAAAGAGGGTTTAAAGGACTTTATGCCCCAAAAGGTAAGGACAACTTATAAATATAGCTGCTTAGCTGATGTACTCGATGATATACCTGAAACTCATGAAAGCTATAAGCCCTATACATATTTAGTGGAAAAGGAAAAGAGAGACATTGCTCAAAAGAAAGGCTTTCGACTCCAGTGGCTTAAGCCTACTGCTACAAAGGTAGGGTGCATAACCAAATCATACCAAAAGTGTCGATCTACCGATCCATTTCTAATCCATAGCAATGGTAAATTAGCTAGGTTATTTACAACTGTTGAACATGCCAAGTGCAAGCAAATACCAGAATCGTTCGTTCGCGATCTGACCGTAGGACTAGCCCACGAATGTTTGGGCCAGTCGGTGATTTACTCGGCCTTTTGTTGGGTTGGTGAATGGGTTGGTAAGTGGCTTAACAATGTGTTAAACACACAATACGAGCGAATGGCGGCATAGAATCTAAATAGAATATCGACCTGCAATAGAGCTCTTTTTTATTGCAGGTTATGAATTTCTCTCCACTAACAGGGGTTCCCCCTAGTCGCCACCGAGGCCCACCCGCCGGACTTACCCCTTGCATTACTAAGTCTCGTTCCTCGCCAAGTATTGCCGCTCATGGCTGTTGTCCACCAGCGCTAGTACGATGCCAACAAACCCCCGTTGTCACCGTCCTAGCAGAATGCTGGTGGCAATATGATTCGCCTTCGGCGAGCTAAAAGCATTTGTATCGCTTTTCTTAACGGCTTCGCCTAAAAAGCTTTCCCTCTGTCGAGCCCCATTGTGGCCCCTTTGTCCAGGCCAGAGTCAATCTAAATAGTTAATTATATTTAACATTTATTTGTGTGTTAATATGGTATTTATTGGGGGTTGTTAGTATAATTAACACATCAAATAAATACGTTAAATCATTTGTTAAACATAGATAGCTTGGGGGCTACAGATGCAAAATTTAGTTAATAAAAAAATCGAGGAATACATTGGAGAAGACAAGGATCTGCTTGAATATAAGAGCCAGCTTGATCCTTCATCAATTGAGCGAGCTTTTAATGGCCAATCTCAATTTCCTGAGCGTCACGCCGCTCAAGCAGTAGTTGACTACTGCAACGCATTACGGACATTCAAAATTTCACTTCATGAGCTGATCAAGTCCACTTCGGAAAGCGCACCATCGAAGGCGTTTAATTGTTCAGTGGAAGAAATTGTTGAAATTGAGTTTGAAGAATTTCAAAGAAAGTTAAAACGCTACTTCGATGAGTACATAAGTGCAGAGTCCAAATGTATCTCATGGCATGTAACAGGGCCAGCGAGATTCCCTGTGGCGAAAGCAGAAAAGGCCAATAAGAATAGTAGGGATAAGCTTAATCAATATGCAGATTATCCTCAGAGAGCCTTAAAAGCCATTGCAAAGAAACTGTTCCCCGATGGGGATGGTTCAGTTGTCAAAATGTCATCAGATAACCCGGTTGAGCAATTAAGAATTAAAATTAGTGAAGCGGAAACAATGCATGGCTACATGAAAATAGCTAATCGTTTAGTGCCAGCTGCATATAAAGCGTCTGAAAATGGAGAGCTTACAGATAATAGTGCTGCTGTACTTGAAAACAAGATGCTTGAACGTGGTATACCTCAAAACCTCCTTAAAACGTTTTTGGAGCCAAATCCAATAGTAAACACTTGGGGACGATTTAGCTTAGCAAACTCAAATGCTAATATCCGACGATTAAAACAACGTTTAGTCGAAGCAGAGCGAGTCGAAGAAAGTCGAAATTCAAACTCATTAGAAGGTGAATTAGAAAATGGAATTAAGCACGGGGTTATTGATGGGCGCATTGGTATTTGGTTAGGTGGTAGGCCACCGAAAGAGGTTACCCAAAGACTAAGAAAGTTTAGCTTCAAATTCTCACCAACCCGAAATAATGCATGGGTTCGCGCTCATACTGTGAATGCTGAGGCGGTATTTAAGAGAGACGTAGTACCATTTCTTGAACAGCTAGATCCTCAAACATTTGATTAAACGCTCCCCAAGCGAAAAGCCCTTGCTTACAAAGCAGGGGCTTTTTTTTGTCCGTATAAATTCAATAAAAGAAATAGAGACCTTGCAAGAAAATTTCTCTCCACTAATAGGGGATACCCCTAGTCGCCACCGAGGCCCACCCGCCGGACTTACCCCAGCATCACTAGGGCTCGTCCCTCACCAAGTTCTGCCGCTCAAGGCTGTTGTCCACCAGCGCTAGTACGATGCCAACAAAACCCCGTTGTCACCGTCCTAGCAGAAAGCTGGTGGCCACATGAATCGCCTTCGGCGAGCTAAAAGCATTTGTATCGCTTTTCTTAACGGCTTCGCCTAAAAAGCTGTCCCTCTGTCGAGCCCCATTGTATCGCCTTTGTCCGGGGTAAAGTCAACCAATATAGTTAAATATACTTAACTATATTTAATGTTTAAATGTGGTATTTTAGGGCGTATTTTAGTATAATTTCCTTAGTTGCTTATGTAACTATCTATTTTAAAACAATTGCTTGGGGGCAATATGAAGATTTCATCATTCGATAAGAAAGTAGTCATTTCATTACTTAATCAGCTGACACCCGAAAAGACTGAAACATCCACGGAGAGAAACGGCGAAATAGACAAAGTAGCCCTAGCTGTTCGATTAGGGAAAATCCGATTCATTAAACAAGAAGACCAGTATGTAGATTTAAAAGCTCTATCTGGTGACCTATTTAATCCTGATGTGAACATCGATATAAGTAAAGAAGAACTTAAGCGAAGTGAAAGTGCTTTTAGAGTGCGCGTTCATCGTGAAGGTGTTTGGATTGTCGAATCGCAATATTGGACCGGGAGAGCTTGGGAAGGTATCGAAGGTATCTCAAACAATGTTATTTGTGGCTTTGTAGGTGATGACTTTGTTGGCTCTGGATACGAACTGGATTTAGGTCGCGAAGCACTTACTGCATACAATAGCCAACCCCTAGACGCGCTTGGCTTTGTAATTGATCCGTTCCGTCAAGAATAGTAATCGGTAAATCTAACGTGTATAGAGGGCTCAATGGCCCTCTTTTTTATAAAAAGTTGCTTGGGGGCAGTATGGACAGAATCATAAAGATCAACGAAGAAAAGAAGGCACAAGTAAAAAAAGCACTTACACTAGCATTCAAGTGCGTAAATGCTATTCAAGGCAAACGTCTTAGAAGCATCCGAACCCAACCTATTCAGAGCAAATACGGAAATTCCGACAAGGTGCTAGCATGCTGGTACAAACAGGTACGTGAATTCGAAACCAAACTTGGGTACTTACTGGATGATTTAAATACGGTGCTCCCTTACCTGGAGTGGGTCAATCAAGTACAAGATTTAGGAATCAAAAAATCTGAATGCAAAGGCCAACTTTTAGAGGTTGATTACATTACATGTAATCTCCTTACCAATCTGATTTACAAGTGTACCGCTTTTACAGAATCCTCAGAACACCAAGTAGGTCGATTTACATTCCACGAAATACTTCATGAGTTCATAAATTTAATGACTGTAAGGCATGCACTTGTTTACGGGCTACCACCTAAAATTGAAACAGTCTTCCTAAAGATGATCCGCAATAAACAATCAAGCTTTTTTAAGAATGGCTTTATCCCAGATCTGTTTGTTGTTGATGCTTGCAGTGAGATCAATAACACACTTAAAGCCATTAAATGTAGTAAAGATCGCGTATCTACCCACTCTGTAGAGCCTGGGTATAAGCTTACAGCTGAAGAAGCTAGCTACTACGATTTATATATACTGTAGAAAAATTTGACTGGTCATTATGGCCAGTCAAGCGCTCTCCACTAACAGGGGTCCCCCCTAGTCGCCACCGAGGCCCACCCGCCGGACTTACCCCTTGCAATGCTAGGCCTCGTGCCTCGCCAAGTATTGCCGCTCAAGGCTGTTGTCCACCAGCGCTAGGACATTGCCAACCAACCCCCGTTGTCACCGTCCTAGCAGAATTCTGGTGGCCATATGATTCGCCTTCGGCGAGCTAAAAGCATTTGTATCGCTTTTCTTAACGACTTCGCCTAAAAAGCTTTCCCTCTGTCGAGCCCCATTGTGGCCCCTTTGTCCGGGCCAAAGTCAACAAATATAGTTAATTATATTTAACAATCATATGTGTATTAATATGGTATTTATGTGTGAGGTTAGATATAATTATTAACAGTTAATCAATGATATACATTGCTTGGGGGCAGTATGGAAAATTTAGCATTAAAGTTAGTACCCGTTTCAGAACAATTTGAATCAGAATCCTTTTATCAAACACCTGAAGAGATCAAGAAGGAGTTCGAGGTCTCCTCAAAAACTTCAATCGCACGTAAATCTGTTAGTGCCCCATTAAAACAGTTTCTCTCACAGTTCCCTCATTTAGTGTCAGCCCCAGCTTTGAACTATGCGAAAGGGCGTGAACAAGAAAGTAAGGACACTCAAGCTATATACGATTTATCAGGTATGTGTGCAGAGTACGATTACACATTTTGTCCTGATCTAGACATTCTTAAAGCGCATTACTCATTTGTATATTGTGGATATTGCACCAATGTATTGCCCCCTTTACCCAGAAAACAGGTCTGGAAAAACCTAGCTAAGCTCTGTAGTCAAGAGGGCGGCATAGTCGTTGTTTCAGCTCGCTCTAATACGGACCGAGGAATTAAGGGAGTACCGGAGTTTGATGGGTTTCGTACACTCCGAGGTACGTATCAAAAAGGATATTTTAAAGATGAGTTGTTTTTTGAGGCGAAAGAAGTCTTTTCCCACGTAATAGAGCTCAAAACAAAGGGCGCATTTAGGATGGTCATTTGTTCACACTCGAACATCAATTTAGACCAAGGGGAAGGCTAATGTTTGATATCAACAACCAATATACAACAGTTGAGCTTAGCACTGGCCATATAAAGGAAGGAGATGTAGTTGCCCTTGATGAAATCTCTAAGGAAGAATTTTCATTAGTAGCAAAACGAAATACGGGCTATTTCATTAAATTGCATACACAACACGATTTAAATATCCGTAAAGAATATTCTGACGAGCTAAATTTTATTCTTTCGAAAGCAGCCCAATTGGGTTTTAAGTGTGTAGAGTTAGATTCAGATGCAGGAGAAGAGCGATCATTGCCGATCTTTGAGTGGTCCTAACCTATAGAATTTAGCCATCGTCTCGGTGGCTAAATTGCTCTCCACTAATAGGGGTTCCCCCTAGTCGCCACCGAGGCCCACCCGCCGGACTTACCCCTGCATCCCTAAGGCTCGTTCCTCACCAAGTGCTGCCGCTCAAGGCTGTTGTCCACCAGCGCTAGTACGATGCCAACAAACCCCCGTTGTCACCGTCCTAGCAGAATGCTGGTGGCCATATGAATCGCCTTCGGCGAGCAAAAAGCATTTGTATCGCTTTTCCTAACGGCTTCGCCTAAAAAGCTGACCCTCTATCGAGCCCTATTGTGTCGCCTTTGTCCGGCCAAAAGTCAATAAATAAAGTTAAATATATTTAACTAAATTTAGTGTTGTTATGTGGTATTTAATAGTCTATTTGGTATAATGGCTATTATGGATTGGGGCAGAAATGCTTTAATCGTTGATTGATATTCAGGGCTTGGGGGCTTTATGAAAATTATCGTAACTGAAGGTGCATTTAAAGGTTGCAAGGGAGCACTACTTGAAGTGCTGGAAGATGGATTCTCTTATGTAAAACTTGAGACTTCAAAGGGTAGTGAAATTAAAGTTGTTTTGCGGGGCAATGAGTTTGACCAATATACGGAGTTTTTAACTTCAGTTCGATTTGGCTCTTCAGAGAGCAAAGCTTTCGTTGTCAGTGCTATCAATCCTAAGCATGCAGCCTATATTGCAGCCCAGAACATTAAAGAGTGTTGTAAAAATGAAAATGTTCATGACTTTTTTGTCGATTTGGTAGCTGACCGGGAATTCAATATCAGTCAAGGATTTCAGTTCTCATCCAAAGAGCTAGAGCAAGATTTGTTTACTGGCTTAATAGCTTAATCTCAAGGAGTAAGAGAGGAATATCCATGCTGAAATATATTGAAAATAGCTTAACTTCAATACCATTGTGCGAATCAAGGTTTACTTCTGGAGAGGAGGTCATTGTCGTTAATGGTTATGGCTTAGTTCTGCAAGGCTTCAAAGTGATAGGTTTCTCACAACCGTGTCAAGAGAGGCAAGCCTATATTCACTTAGATTGGGACTGCTATTGGTTCTCATTACCAGATAGCAGGGTATTTAAAACCTATGAGCTGAGCTCTTTTTATCGTATCTACTCACCAACCAAAGGATTTTTAGGTTTGGACGATGATAACAGCCTGATCTGGCTCAGTAACTCGCAATACAGTGAACTTTACAGTCAAACCACAAAAGACAATTTTTCAGCTACTTCAATGTGTGAAAACGGTGTTGCTGATGCTGTTTATGTTAAAGCATTAGACTCAGAACCTACCAGGGATTAACGCTCCCCAAGCGACCAGCCCCGGCAATATTGTCGGGGTTTTTTTTGTCTCTCGTGTTAATGAAATCATAGAACTAAAATAGAAACTTAAAATTGCTCTCCACTAATAGGGGGTTCCCCTAGTCGCCACCGAGGCCCACCCGCCGGACTTACCCCAGCATCACTAGGGCTCGTCCCTCACCAAGTTCTGCCGCTCAAGGCTGTTGTCCACCAGCGCTAGTACGATTCCAACCAACCCCCGTTGTCACCGTCCTAGCAGAATGCTGGTGGCCATATGAATCGCCTTCGGCAAGCAAAAAGCATTTGTATCGCTTTTCTTAACGGCTTCGCCTAAAAAGCTGACCCTCTATCGAGCCCTATTGTGACGCCTTTGTCCGGGGCAAAGTCAATGTGATTAGTTAATTATATTTTACTTTATTTAGTGTTTAAATATGGTATTTGTCTATGGGGTTAGATATAATTATTACCAGTTAATCAATTAGATATATTGCTTGGGGGCATTATGGAAATTACAACATTTATAGACGAAGATGGTCTGTCATTCATTCTTTCACAATCATTAGGAAATGTTGAGGTGCTTTATGACTGCGGCTCTTCCGTACTTCTAGACACCCCTAGTAAAGCGGAATACAAAAAAAAATTTGGTGCTAGTCGTCCCTCAAGAGCAATAGTTGTTCACAGCGATACAAAGCCCAATTGCTTAAAGAGTCTGTTCATTATCAACAATATGAAAATGTCGGCACCCTTAGAAGACACTTTCTATTACCAATGGCTGGAGAGAAATGAGTGCGATACTCGCCAGGTAACAGGCAATAAGATCATTGATAAAGCCAATTTTTTGAACGCTCTTGGTTTCCACCCAGACATTCACTTCATCAGTGAGGATACTTTGACTGTAATCAAGCATGCACATGACCATTTCTTTTTCAACAAACTTAATGAGAAAGAGCAATCTGATGATCACTCCATTGAACATGAACTGTCATTGCTTCTACCAATAGACAACACACTAGTATTACCTCAAAAGCAGCTGAAGCACTACAAAGCGATAAAGAACTTATTACTTAAGGCTGGAGGCAAATACAAAAAAGGTGCATTTCATTTCGAGTATAGAAACGTAGTTGATATACAAAAGAAACTTATCGAAGGAGAAGAGCTCAATGATAAGAAAAAATACCAAATGTTTTTCTCTCCGGACACTCTAGCAGATGAAATGATGATTGACTTAGATCTCAGGCCTGAACATAGATGGATGGAACCTAGTTGCGGCGATGGTAGGTGTGCAAATCGTATGGCTCGAATTAGTGATAATGGTGTTGCTATCGAGCTGAACCCTCAGAACTTCGACATGCTTAAGCATCATAGATACGCAACTCACTGTATGGACTTTATGGAGTACCCTGAGGGTAATAAGTTCGACCGTATTTTGGCTAACCCCCCATTCAATAAGCACCAGGACATTAAGCATATAAGAAAGATGTTCAATCACTTAGACATCGGTGGCCGCTTAGTTACCATAGCAAGTGATGGAGCGGTTAACGGGACCCGTAGAATTCAAAGAGAATTCCAAGAATGGCTGAAGGAGCTGGGCGCATCGGTCACTAGTTGTAAAGAAGGGACTTTCTCCGAATCTGGTACACAAGTGAAGACTGTAAAAATAGTGATTTCAAAAGGTAAATCTAATGAGTGTTAAATGTATAGCAAGACCTAAAGAAGGCGAGAGCTGTTTAATTACTGGACTAGAGGCATCTAATCTATATTGCTATGGGGAAAATTTTATCTTGAAGGAGTTGGTACCAGCTCCAGCTGATGGTTGGACCTACGAAGATTTAGAGGAGTGCTGCTCTAAGTTTGAATACGATTATGCAGATGTCTATCTAGGCGAGCAATGGATAGGCAGCACAGAAATTTAGTGGTTAATTGAGAATGCCATGGCCTTAGATTTTTTAAGGGCCATGTCACCCCAGGAATTCACTAAAGACGAACAGAGTAATAGAAAAAATACCACAACATAGATGTTATAATGTGGTATTTTAATTCGTGTTTTGTTATACTCTTTACATGGCTTGTTAATAAATTCAATTGCTTGGGGGCAATATGAGACACAATAATATTCTCATTTCTTTTGAAGAAATGAAGCAATTTCTCAAGTTTCATTACAGACATTCACGGCTATATGGCCGTAACAAAGATAATGGCTGGGATGATGGATACGGTGACCGCATTGTAGAGGCTTATCATATCGATATCATTAACGGTAAGCGCTGCTATATCTCCCGGCATGAGCACCAGAAAGCTGATGGCTTAAGTTTCTCTTCCCAGGATGTATTCAACTATATTGGATACATTTCATCAAATGACACCCTCGAGGCTGAGCTTGAAGTGTTAAAAGAAATGCTAGGCACTGACAGTCAAACAGAACCTAAGTTAGGTAAGAGCTCACATGTTACTACTAAAGATTTGGCAAAACAGAAATATGCTATTTACACGAGAATTTTAAGCCTTCGACCTCGAGCTAAAGTTTCTTGAGGATTACCAGTATAAAGTTTTATTTCGTTCGGCAACTAGGAGCTAATCTTATGAGTAACAATATTATCGCTTTCTTATTAATAGCAGCACTTTCTCCCTCGGTCAGCGCGGTGGGTCAAATCGATGAGAACGTGAAATATACCTCAATACCAACGGTTCATCATCTGAACCAAAAGTAGTAGAGATACTTCAAAACCCCTCAAAAAAACTCAGTGTTAAGCACTGAGTTTTTTTTTGTCCTGTGAACAAGATATTGAGATGAATTTTCTCTCCACTAATAGGGGTTCCCCCTAGTCGCCACCGAGGCCCACCCGCCGGACTTACCCCTGCATCCCTAAGGCTCGTTCCTCACCAAGTGCTGCCGCTCAAGGCTGTTGTCCACCAGCGCTAGTACGATGCCAACAAACCCCCGTTGTCACCGTCCTAGCAGAATGCTGGTGGCCATATGAATCGCCTTCGGCGAGCAAAAAGCATTTGTATCGCTTTTCTTAACGGCTTCGCCTAAAAAGCTGACCCTCTATCGAGCCCTATTGTGACGCCCTTGTTCGGGCCAAAGTCAATAAATAAAGTTAAGTATATTTTACTATTTATAGTGTGTTAATATGGTATTTATTGGGGGTGTGAGTTATAATGTTTTTAAGTTAAGAGAACAACTTATTCTTAATCTATTTTTCCGATGCTTGGGGGCAACGATGATTAAACCAATTTCAGTTACTGTATTATTTTCTGAATCAAAAATGCTTGAAGAGAAAGATTACTCTATCGAAGATTTTGAACAACTTGCTCATGAAGTAGCTGCAAAATGCGAACTAGGGTATGAAAAGACAGATGTTAAGGTAACTTTCGATTCTGGCACGATTTTCAATATTGACCTAAGCCTGGGTCGTGGTTGCGACAAAAGTATAAAAGAGCGCCTAGGGAAGTTGAAATCGTATGTAGAAGAATTCAAGGAGCGATTGACACGAGAAGAGCTGCTTGAGTTTGGTTTTCTAACTAAGGTCGATTTAGAAGATATCGACAACAGCAAGAACAAGGCACTTTATTCCTCTATTATTGCCGAAGAAGCTAAGCGCAAGGAAGAGGAAGAAAAGAAAGCATACGAAGAAAGGCAAAAGCGCATAATGGAACATCGGAAAGCGGTAGAGGCTTTCCAGGACAACTTATCTATCCCTGAAGATGCCCAGGCGGTTATCGTTGCCAAATTTACCTCTATGAGTGATAGATCAGACCCTTATACTGATTATTATGAAACACAAACTAATAGAACCATCATCCTGGCATGGTCAAAGCACACCCGAGATCTATTTTCTGAGATGCGTAAAGCAGCGCTAAACCACCAAGACACCGCAGCCCTATCCGACAAAGAGCTTAGTACAGAGCACAGAGAAAAGTATTCTATGGGACGAGGCTTTTATCTGACAAATAAAGATTACATTCGTTGCGGTATAGAAATTAGAAAGATAGTGCTCAACACGAACGATAAAAAATCAAGTGTTCCTTATGGAGAAATAGCTATTCCAGAAAAGAAGGTTACTGGCAAGAAAACAGAAAACAGTAGTAATCAATCCGAAGTAGACCTTAAGAACTCTATTGTTGGGAAGGCCAAGCCAATTGAGGTGATGCATCACACAAAAAAAGGCCATTTAGTTTTCGTGGTGAACTTCGAAGAAAAACAAAGCCCTGATGTTTTTAAGTCGTTGCTTTCAGTGGCTAAGGAGAACAATGGGTATTACTCAAAGTTTAAATCTGATGGCGCTATCCCAGGTTTTCATTTTACTGACCGTTCGGATGTAAATGGCTTCTTCAAATGCATTGGTATGTTGGCTGATTACTCATGCCTTAACGAGCCATCTAGTAATGGTCAGCAAGACAACTCTAACAAGGAGCCTATCAAGCTTAATCATTCCGAAGTCGTCAGCGTCGAAAGTGGAAAAGAGAAGGAAGGGCAAGGAAGTAGCTACATCAAATCTATGATTGCCAATAAGAAAAAGCAACATGAAGATGTAAAGAAATGGATTGGATTTACTAAGGTTATCACAGTACAGGTGGGTAGCTTTCCACAGGAACAGATAGATAAGCAGTCATTTCTCGATATGTCAGAGTTGTTCTTAATGTCAGAACCAATCGTTAGTAATAACACTGTGGTTTATAGCTATGAAGATACGATTTTCACACTCGAACTTGAAGCAAACATTAGCTTGAATGTACATTAGACTTGGTATTGGTTTTGGGTTGTTTTTTATGTGGAAATTATATTATTACAATTTAGGTGGGTCAGCAGTAGAGAGAAAGCCTGAACCTCTTTCGCATACTTTAGAAGACAGCCTGAACATTCTCGAGCGTAGGTTTAAAAGCCAATGCCTAACAGAAGTGGTGAAGGCTAAACATTTTTCCTTGTACTCTATCTGTGTCCCCCATAAGGGAAAGAGCAATCAAAAGTCAATTAGTGGAAGATTGCTGGTATATAGAGAACCAGCACCAGAATAACCGCTCCCCAAGCGACCAGCCCCGGCAATATTGTCGGGGCTTTTTTTTCTCTGGTGTACATAAAACCAATCAACTACAATCGAAACATAAAAATTTCTCTCCACTAATAGGGGATACCCCTAGTCGCCACCGAGGCCCACCCGCCGGACTTACCCCTGCAGCGCTAAGGTTCGTTCCTCACTAAGTGCTGCCGCTCAAGGCTGTTGACCTCCAGCGCTAGGTCGTTGCCAACAAACCCCCGTTGTCACCGTCCTAGCAGAATGCTGGTGGCCATATGATTCGCCTTCGGCGAGCTAGAAGCATTTGTATCGCTTTTCTTAACGGCTTCGCCTAAAAAGCTGACCCTCTATCGAGCCCTATTGTGTTGCCTTTGTCCGGTCCAAAGTCAATCAATATAGTTCAGTATATTTTACTATGTAAAATGTGTAAATGTGGTATTTTAGGGCGTGTTTTAGTATAATTTCCTTAGTTGCTTATGTAACTATCTATTTGAAAACAATTGCTTGGGGGCAATATGAAAACAGAGTTCTGCAATTACGATAATCTTAAAAAAGTCGCTCAAGGCCAAGCAATGCTCTTTGTTTGGCCAAATGAATTAATCAATAAATCACTCACAACAATTTCTTTTACTGATGAATCTAAAGAACTAGGTCTTCAACCACTACTGATAGACGCATTCACTGCTTCCATATTAGTAAAGGTGTTAGATGCGCTAAGAGAATCAACGCAAGATAAGGTTAAAGAGAGAATTCAAACAGACAGAGCGAACTTCTGTCTGTTCTACGAAAGAGCAATGAGTGTCATCTGACAAGCAAGATCATTTGTAAATGTTAGGAGGAAAGACATGTTTAAGTACTTACCAATAGCAGCTTTTCAAGCTGAATCGTTGCCAGAGACGAATGCAATTGCTACTACCCCCGATAAAACTGAATATTATCTAGACATAGCCGCTGCCAAGGAGCTTTCAGTATATGACCAACTGGTAGATATTGAGCCAGAAATTGCCACATTGGCTGAAAGCGGTACGGAAGTAATAAACCTAAGTGTTTACTAATTAATGGGTACTTGACCCCAGGTAAGCCGCAATGAGTAAACATTGCGGCTTACCTGCTCTCCACTAACAGGGGTTCCCCCTAGTCGCCACCGAGGCCCACCCGCCGGACTTACCCTTGCAATGCTAGGTCTCGTGCCTCGCCAAGTATTGCCGCTCAAGGCTGTTGTCCACCAGCGCCAGGACATTGCCAACAAACCCCCGTTGTCACCGTCCTAGCAGAATGCTGGTGGCCATTAGAATCGCCTTCGGCGAGCTAAAAGCATTTGTATCGCTTTTCTTAACGGCTTCGCCTAAAAAGCTGACCCTCTGTCGAGCCCCATTGTGTCGCCTTTGTCCGAGGTAAAGTCAATCAATATAGTTAAGTATATTTAACCATATTAGGTGTGTGAATGTGGTATCTTATGGCATGTTTTAGTATAATTTCTTTAATTGCTAATGTAACAATACATTTGAAAAACAATTGCTTGGGGGCAATATGACCAAAACAATAAGCAGCTTATCTATAAGCAAGAGAAAGAAGTACATAACTACCTGCGGAAAGACCATATCGTTGTGCCCTGAAATGCACATCTGTAACTATAATTACATGGATCAATATGGTACTCAGATTGCGAGAAGGAAAGAGCTGTTCCAGAAGAATGAAAATGCATATCTCTATTTTTCATACAATCTGGAACCAGGCAGTCCAGTGTATTACTTTTCGAATGGTTACAATGGGATTCACATCGATGACGTAGACCGGGAGGACTGTCTATTCTTCGGTATTATCCTCACTACTCAGATCATAGAAACGGACCTACTCATCATTTTTTTAATGTCTAAGATGCTGGTCAAAAAGAAAATCAGAGAAGGGACATATGTCTATGGCATTCATGACAAGACACTACCAGGACAGCTAGCACACCACGAAGTCGTATGGGATAAGCGCAAACAACTTTTCAACGATCATTCTGAAGTAATTAAGAAAATAAATGAGATTCATAGCTACCTTACAAGCAAGGAGATATTAGAACTCCATAAGGAGGCCGTTCATCATTCAATCACTGCTAGTAAGGAGAATGTATGAGATTAGTAGGATTAAAGGTATTCAATAAAGATAAAGTATTAAAAGGGAAGGTTACCCAGCAATACACATCCAGTACTGATGATAGGGAGGTGCTACTAATCAACGATGATTATGAGATCTGTATAGAGCAGGTTGATTACATACTCTTCACTCTAAAGCCGGATGAGCGTGGTGAGCATCTAAGAATAAAATAACCTTATGATAGCGGCTCAGGTCCGCTATCGAGCCTTAAGCCAGAAGAAAACATAATATCAGTCTCTTTCAATATCAAAGCTCTCAATAGACTACCAAAATTACATGTGTATAAATGTGGTATTTAACTCGGCCACTTGCTATAATATATAATAGTTGTTAGCAATTGCTTGGGGGCAATATGAAATTTAGAGAAATTGATGGAAAGCAACAGGTTTGTTTCGAACTGGAGGACATTCCAAGTTTTGGCAGTGACATCTGGTTTCAGGTCGAATGCTTAGATGGTCTGTATTGTTTGCTTCTTAGTTACCTACGAAATTGCGGACCAACAAAGCAAGAAGAGACGATAAATAAAAAACGTAGACTCGCATTGCTACACATAAGAAAAGCATGGTGGATAATAAAAAGACAGAGATTACCTTTAGATGTCGTCAAAGGATTTAGTGTGTCAAACAAGTTTGCAAAACTTAAAGGCTTTACAGTTCTAGGATAGATTAAACTACAAGGTAATTGAGTGATGACTGATACAAGTGATCTACGACATGTGTATAGGCTAACACAGCTTGGCAGTGGTACATGTAAGTTTGGCGACTGTGAAGTTTGCAACGAGCATTTTGATACCGGTTACTACCTAGTTCAAATGAGAGTGTATCTGAATAGATTTACCGGGAATGAACATTTGACATATTCAGGGTGTTTTACACTATTTGGTCATAAAGAGTGCTTGATTACTCAAACATGACTATATCGATGATTTTTATCATACGCTAAAAAGAGGCTCCCAAGGGAGCCTCTTTTTATTAGGTGGGTTTGTGAGATTTTAGCTCTCCACTAAGAGGGGTCCCCCCTAGTCGCCACCGAGGCCCACCCGCCGGACTTACCCCTGCATCCCTAAGGCTCGTCCCTCACCAAGTTCTGCCGCTCAAGGCTGTTGTCCACCAGCGCTAGGACGATGCCAACAAACCCCCGTTGTCACCGTCCTAGCAGAATGCTGGTGGCCATATGAATCGCCTTCGGCGAGCAAAAAGAATTTGTATCGCTTTTCTTAACGGCTTCGCCTAAAAAGCTGACCCTCTATCGAGCCCTATTGTGTTGCCTTTGTCCTTCCCAAAGTCAATAAAATATGGGAACAATAATTTATAAAATATTGTGTTATCATATGGTATATTTGTAAGGGTTAGTATATAATAACGCCAGTTTAATCAATTATTTAAATGCTTGGGGGCATGTATGGAATTAAATACTTTTACACATATGGTTACTGGAGAGGAAACTTTTATACCTGCTATGGTATTCATCCCTAACACGAACCAGCGCTTATCAGTGATGTACTGCGAAGAGTTAAAGGCGGTTGTTTGTATCAATGGGGGTTTATTCCTACCAGCTGACACTGAAGCAGCTTGCAATGGAGGCGTTGCTGGTACTCTTCAACTAGCATCGGCTTATGAAGTAGGACAGAAAGAGGACACTAAAAAAACAATCAAGCTAGGCTCATGTGAACCAGGCACAGCAACAGAATTTGGTACTGTTAGTAAGTCAACAAACACAAAACAATATAACGCTATCGTCTTATACAACTCAATAACTGGGAGTATTCATTCAGCGTATGATGACGAAGAAAAGGCAAATAGCGCTTTTGATAAAATCTGGTCATTAACGCAGTTCCCATCAATGAGGCTCAAAAAGCTGACTTACTGGTCAGACATTGGTAAGGCTCATCAATACCTAGAAGGTGTATCAGTAGACTCTTGTTGTGCTTGATATCAACAACCTGCCCAAAGCGGCAGGTTGTTGATTTGCTCTCCACTAACAGGGTTCCCCTAGTCGCCACCGAGGCCCACCCGCCGGACTTACCCCTGCAGCGCTAAGGTTCGTTCCTCACTAAGTGCTGCCGCTCAAGGCTGTTGACCTCCAGCGCTAGGTCGTTGCCAACAAACCCCCGTTGTCACCGACCTAGCAGAATGCTGGTGGTCATAAGATTCGCCTACGGCGAGCTAAAAGCATTTGTATCGCTTTTCTTAACGGCTTCGCCTAAAAAGCTGACCCTCTATCGAGCCCTATTGTGTCGCCTTTGTCGGGGCTAATGTCAATCAAAAAAGGCAACAATAATTATTAAATATTTGGTGTTACAATGTGGTATTTTTTGGGGTGAGGGTGTATAATAAATACATGAAAACAAAGGCATAGTTTTCATGTTAACTGATTTTTAAATAGCTTGGGGGCTAAAATATGTCAATTGATAAAAACTTCGCATACTCACTTCCTTGTACTGTAGGTAAGCAATTCAAACCATTTCATCTAGTGAATGTTCCAGCTTCAGTATTGGTCTCACTACTAAACATCGATAACAAGGGTAGTGTACTTAAACGTAGCCAGCGAGAGGTAAATATGAAGCGAGCGAAAGATTTCGCGAAATACCTTGTGAACAACTATAAGCGTTTTTACATCATCCCAACTATCATTGGTGTGGTTGTGTCGAAGAAAGATAAAAAGCCTGAATTTGAAGAGGTTATGGAAGGAGCGCGAGTTGGTCTACTTCATATATCTATGGATAGTTCCATTAAGCTATTCGATGGCCAACATCGTTCTGTTGGAATCGACTTCGCTCTAGAAATGTTGTGTGATGAACTCGCCGAGTTAGGTTTTGATCTAGAGAACGTAGATGTTCCTATTATGCTATATACGAACTTGACACTTAAAGAGAGGCAGTTGGGCTTTTGTGACATCAACCAAAACTTGGCCAAACCTCAACAAAGTATTTCAGATGCCTTTAATACACGTGACCCTCTTCCATGTTTAGCTCGTTACATAACTGAGAACTGCGTTGCGTTTAAAGACCTGGTTGATATGGAGCACAATACGATCACCAAGAAGTCTGAAAAGTACTTTCCTTTGAAAGCTATCAAAGATATCAACCAAATCCTGCTGGGGTTGAGTAAGGAAGTAAAAGAAATCTCTGATTCAAAGTACCAGCTAGCAAACGAGTTTTGGACTACTGTTTCTAGAGCCATGGGTTGGGGAGGCTTAGCATTCAGCGATACGTCAGCAGAAGAATTCCGTAATACCTGTATTCTAACTCATGTAGCTACACTAAAGGCTGTTGCAGTAGCTGGAAATATCGCAATGAATCACTATGGCTCTCTCGAAGCAGTTCAGTGGGATAAGCTTGAAGAACTTAACTACTCACGCGATCTAGGTACGTCTGACTTTACTGGCCGCATCATAGATGACAAGAGTGGCAATATGTCAGTGAATAAAACTAGCATTGACTTGGCTGCAAATAAACTCCTTACAACCCTGGGTGTACCACTTTCTGAAGCACGGCAAAAGTTAGAGGATCAGTACTTTGGTTCTCAAAGTATGAGCGATGATAGTGGTGACATTAATGGAGCAACAGAACAAGCCGCTTAACCAAGCTTTAATTAGAGAAGCCCTGACTAAGTTCAGGGCTTTTTGTTGCGAGTAAACAATATAACGCATTCACAATTTTCTCTCCACTAACAGGGGTTTCCCCTAGTCGCCACCGAGGCCCACCCGCCGGACTTACCCCTAAGCACTAAGAATCGTTCCTCTTCAAGTGCTTCATTTAATGAAACCCTAGAGCAATCTGATTGCCAAAGAAAAGAATTTGTCATTCAGATTGCTACCCTAGGGTGCAAAAGTTTATCTCGCTCAAGGCTGCTAGACCTCCAGCGCCATAGAAATGCCAACATAAACCCCGTTGTCATTGCTATGGCAGGGTGCTGGTGGTCTAAATGAATCGCCTTCGGCGAGCTAAAAGCATTTGTATCGCTTTTCTTAACGGCTTCGCCTAAAAAGCTGACCCTCTATCGAGCCCTATTGTGTCGCCTTTGTCGGGGCTAATGTCAATCGAAAGGACAATACTTATTTTTCAATACATCGTGTTATTATGTGGTATTTAACTGGGTGGTTTGATATAATAAATACAAGTAAGTTACTGTTTATATTGTTAAATTGCTTGGGGGCATTATGAAGACAGTTATTCAAAACATTGAAAAAGTGACTATTGGTCATATAGTAGGCGGGGTTAAACAGGAGTCAGAAGTACGTCTATTAATCATTGAATCTAAGGACGTTGGCACGTTCGCTACATGTGTAGTAGAGAATGATGAATTTGGTACAAGCTTGTATGAGGTATGTAGCGTCAAAAGTCTAGACAACATTGTTGATGATGTTCAACAAGGCAGAAAGGTCGCGCTTAGTACATGGGAGCCTACCTTAATCCCTAATGTCGAGTATGTAGCGGAGCAGTTTGAGATCGCAGAGCTATTGAGTAACAAACCAAATCACATTAGTTTATTGAAGTAGGGGCACCACTATGAGAACTGAGAAACAGATTGAGCTAATTAGTAAGCACTATAAAGACCAGATCAGTGTATTCAGCGGAGAACCGCATCTAATGGTATGGACAGAAAAAGGAACTGGCTTTGTTTCAGTCAAAGAAATGTCTCAGAATAAATTCGATGAATTCTTGAAGGTTGCCCTTAAGCGTGAAGAAAAAGCTAACAATGAAGTTAAGCTAAAACAGATTTGTGCAGATTTCGGGGTTCTAGAAATACTTCAGTCAACGGCTCAATGGCGGGATTCAATCGAATCATTATTGACCTTGTTTTCTTTTGCGTTACTTCCGACACGCCTTGTGGAGCTAGAGAAGGAGCTTGAAAGAGCAGCGTTGTCATTCGACCATCAATAGATAAATATTGCTCAGATTTACTGGGCAATATTTGCTCTCCACTAACAGGGGTTCCCCCTAGTCGCCACCGAGGCCCACCCGCCGGACTTACCCCTACATCACTAAAGCTCGTGCCTCGCTAAGTGCTGTCATTGAAATTTCATTCAAACCTAAATCACTATGGACGCCAACAAAAATCCGTTGTCATCCATAGTGCAGTGGTAAGGTTTGATGAATTTCAATGTATCGCTCAAGGCTGTTAGACCTCCAGCGCCATAGCAATGCCAACATAAACCCCGTTGTCATTGCTATGGCAGGGTGCTGGTGGTCTAAATGAATCGCCTTCGGCGAGCTAGAAGCTTTTGTATCGCTTTTCTTAACGGCTTCGCCTAAAAAGCTGACCCTCTGTCGAGCCCTATTGTGTCGTCTTTGTCCGGTCTAAAGTCAACTAGAATAGTTAAGTATATTTTACTTTATTGTGTGTTCTAATATGGTATTTATAGTTGCGTTTATTTATAATACATACTCTGAACAAATAAATATCATAGGCTTGGGGGCAGTATGAAATTAGAAGTTATCATCAATAATTACACCATTATTTGCAGTCGTTTATTCGGTTATGTTGGGAAAAACAATGTCGGTTTAGTAGAGGGTAAGTTTATTTCGATTACCTATGAAAAGGTGATCAATGATTCAATATACATGGACTCAGACATAGCTTTTATCTTAGGTACTAACTCGGATATCGACACAAGACATAATATCGTAGAAATCCTAAGTTGCTTATCAGAGGAAGGGCATCGTGGTTCTTCTTTATCAAAAGTAATTTCAATAGGTAAGTTTCTTCTAGGGAAGAAGTTTAATGAACCTAGGTTAAAAGTGATGAAACAGTTTAGGGGAAAGACGGTTTCTACTTATGAATGGGATGTGTCAGGACAACCCTTAATAATCGAACAGACCAATGAGCCAGATTCATTATTATCTAGTTTCAAACTTATCTAGTGATATCTGACATATATCAATTGAACATACTAGCTAATTGAAAAGGAATATATTAAGGGTAGGGGGAACATATTGAATTTAGCAGCATTGTTATTACGCATTTACGCAGTAGCTGACGCTCTAACATTTATTTTTGAGCGTTTGGGTTTCTCAAATGTGGCTGATGCTTTTACAGTATTTGTACTAATTGTTGGGTTTGCAGAGGCTTTCGGTCTAATAGATAAAATTGTAGAAACTATCAAAACGAAAACGAGTACAAAGCAAAGAGTAAAATTGGCGATACTTTTAATTTTAATACTAATAACTATCCAATTGTAACAAGTAAATTTGTTTCAATTGGACGCTCTCCACTAATAGGGGTTCCCCCTAGTCGCCACCGAGGCCCACCCGCCGGACTTACCCCTACATCACTAAAGCTCGTTCCTCGCTAAGTGTTGTCATTGAAATTTCAATCAAACCTAATTCACTATGGACGCCAACAAAAAGACGTTGTCATCCTTAGTGCAGTAATAAGGTTTGATGCATTTCAATGTATCGCTCAAGGCTGCTAGACCTCCAGCGCCATAGCAATGCCAACATAAACCCCGTTGTCATTGCTATGGCAGGGGGCTGGTGGCCTAAATGATCTGCCTTCGGCAGCTAAAAGAAATTTCAACGCTTTTCTTAACGGCTTCGCCTAAAAAGCTAACCCTCTATCGAGCCCTATTGTGTCGTCTTTGTCTGGATAAAAGTCAATAATAATAGTTAAGTATATTTTACTTTTGTTTGTGTTTTAATGTGGTATTTTAATCTGGTTTTGGTATAATGGAAACAGTTGGGAATACTACTGGCGGGACAAAAAATGAAAGTAACAGTTCATAACTTCTACATCACTAACGGCAAGATTATTGGTCAAGTTGGTGATAACGATATGGGTTTAACTCAGGGGAGATTCTTTAGCGCGGAATTTCAGAAAAAAACTCCAAACGCTGTCTACTGTGAACTGGGAATAAAATATGAATTCGGCAAAGCCTCAGAAACACCTATCGGAGACCTTGTGAAAGAAAAGTTGTTCGATCTTCAATTCGAGATTACGCAGGGGTCAATAGTTGCTAAGGCACAAGAGTTACTGAGAGAAACGTTTGGTGTGGAAACTACGCCTTCTGTAATTTCAGAAGTCCAGTACAAAACACGTTTAGTACGTAAATTAGAGTGGTCATTCTTTGGTCGCAAGATCACCATGACAGAGTCAATTGATCACTCTGGATATAGCGAATTATCCATTTAAGCACTTAGGGCTAAAGCCCTAAATGCTTAATTTCCCGCTTCTTGGGGGTCACCCCCGACAGCTCGGCCCCAGCCAACCCGTCATCCCCCGATCACAATGCAATATCAAAGAACTTGACATTGATTATTTCGATCTATATTTTGGCGAAGCCCTTTTAATTATTTTAAATTTAAAAGTATTAAAATATTTTAATTCTAAAGAAGGGTCTGCGTTTTGTTTAACAGACTTGTTTTTCTCCCATATTTGTAAATATCAAAAATTACACTGTCCTTTTGGGCTCCTTTCTATGACCTTTAAGTGTCCGATTACTCTCACTGTGACGTAATGCTTTACTCACTTATTAAATGTCCATCGGGTATATTAGCTTGATTAATGCCATCCAATTGCCATTACAGTCCCACCAAATAGCCACTAATCGGTCAGGACAAAAAAGACCCTTTGCCAGGGCATATCTACAACTGTGAGTAATTAAGTGCTGTGGTGGATTTATCTTAAGTTATCAACTTAAGAGCATGTTTTAGCTTTAGACAGCTCAATGTGTGATGTTGCCAAAGCGATAGGTGCGTCCATTTTTAAGATGTTAAGAGACGTATCTTTTGAAATAATGTGAATATTTTGAGTGAAGGCCAGGGGGATGTTGGGGAGAGCAACTGAGGTCTACTTAGAGCAAGGAGCTCAGAACAATTTACTTTAAAATGAGGTTGGAACCTTAATGATAACCTTCCACCTTTGTATTCAGAAATTGAAAATACTATTTATTATTTGACCTATGTGAATAACGAGGTTGGCAAGCAAATGGCTAGTGTGGCACGTGGGGCCATCGACTGTCATCAACTGACTTAGTGTATAGACAGTCAGAGCCAAGTTGTGTTGTTCCGTTAGAACCTCACAAGCGAATGTTAGCTACAAATCAAAGTATTGAGCTCCCATGATGTTCAGATGATTAGGCAAAGAAAACGTCGGTTGCTTGATTCGGCTCTTGACGTATGTGCTAACGTAGAAGCACCAAACTGGCTTAACTGACTACATAAGCTTCCAATTGTCGAGGGCTTAAATTATATATATTTGCAGCCTAAATCGTCGATTTGACGAAGGCGGTGTTCGCGAACATTTTGCATCACTGTAATACGATTAAAGTCTCGGTCAATCATGGGATTTAGCATCGGTTGAGGTACTCAAAGCTCTGCATGTTCATTAAGTATAAGAGGACATATTAAAATTGCTCTTACACTCTTAGTGTATATTATCTATGTTATGTTAAATTCGCGACGATTGGAATTTTGTACACGTAGTTGTTACCACCTACCAAATATCAATAAGTTAGATACCTCCTTTTGAAAGTTGACTATGTGAAATCTCTTTCCCCTGTGAATTTGAAATTTGTGAGTATTAAACATAATGGCCATTTACCATAAAATAGGTTATCAGAAGATCTATTTAACTAAAGTTAAATAGATCTTCTGATAAAAAATAACTTAGTTTTCGATTACTCTTACTAAGATTCGAAGCAATATTTACTCATTTTATTCTTTGGTAGTTTTACTCTATGTCGTTTTTCAATTAACGTTGATACCTTGCTATTCTGGCAATATTCCCATGTATTTTGTCTAATCACTACATCGACTAGGTCTAAATTTAAACCTAAGTATTTTTGTACATTTGAACTGTCAGAAAATTGTACATATACCATTCGATTCTTTTTCGATATATAGAGAGATGATACTTCTATTTGGTAATTTCTCTCCAAGTTCTCCTTTAACTTCTCTCGCCAGTCTTCAATCAACACCTGCCTCCTAAAGTGAAAATATTTGAGGTTGTCACAGACATGCTATATATTGCATTTATCACTAAAAAACAATAGAGATATTTTACTATGTTTAACGACTGTTCAACACTATTTATTGGGTATGATGACGGTAATGCCCAACATAAGATCTCAGCTGAATCTGTTAAAACCTCCTTTCCTACACACATCCAACGTTCGACTGAACGTTTTGCGGTACTAGATGAAACCTTTTCAGTATCAAGTAATGCTCCTGTTCAAACGAAATTTACTTCTGCTGTTACAGGTAACGCTTACACCATTGGTGAGGTAAAACAACCTATTCCCAGGAACGATGACTTCTCCAATAGTGAAGCAGCTCAGGTTTTACTGCAGCATGGCTTAAATCAATTTGGAGATGAGTTACTCAATAAAAAGTACGTTCTTTGTACTGGAATGCCATTAAGACAGTTCTTTAAAACAGATGGGTCCGTCAACGAAAACAATGTTAAGCAAAAGATGCTCTCTATGCAGAGATCTTTTGATCACTTAGGTACTGACCCGGAATCGAAGCTGCGGAAGTCAAATATTGAAGCTCTACTTGTTCAGCCCGAAGCACTAGCAGCCCTTCGTGTATTCCTATTTAAGAGAGATGATTCAGGGATGTTGGTACATAACCCTGAATACATAGGAAAAACGATCGCAATCGCTGATCCTGGTGGTAAAACAACTGATATAGCTGTGTTTGACGATGGAACTATTGATATGGATCGTTCTGTCACCCAGGACATCGGGTTCAATCAGATTGTCAAAAAAGCATCCAACTACCTTTACGATTTAGGTTTCACCACACCCACACATCAGCAGTGCCGTAAGTTAATTGATGAAGGTATTGTTACAGTTCGGGGGGTTGAAAAAGATCATTCAGAATGGGCAGAGAATGCACGGAAGGAGCTAGCTAGTAAGATTTTTGGCGCAATCACTGATACCTTATCTAAAGCTGTAGATATTGATTTAATCATATTCATTGGAGGTACTATTGCCGCATTGCGTGAAGAAATTACACCTTTAATTGAAGAGTATTACGGTAAAGATAACAACTCATTCCTCATACCAGATGAAGCAGACAAGCTAAACGCTTGGGGCCTTGAGTTGTTTGCAGAGCTTTGGTACCAAAACAACAAAAAGAATAAGTAGGCAAAGGTCATGGGGCGCTTTTCATTAAAAGTGGAAATAAGGATACCAAATGATTACTCAACAGAATGCCGAGAGTTAGCGAATTCAAAATCAATAACTCTCAAATCGTTAGTCGAAGAGTTAATTAGAATTGGGTATTTCATCGAAGAGGGTGAGTTCGATAAGCTTATGTATTATTTTGATAACATCCTCCCTCATGAGATCAGAGACTGGGATTGGTGCCGCAACTTAGGGTTACACATTGATAAAGTAAAGAGAAGAGCTAGCATACACATAACGGATTCTTCTGTGTATCACCAAGGTCTCGTTCATACTTATTTGTCTGCACATTCCGAAAACGATCCCAAGCAAGCTCTTAATGATGTCAACCAACATGCTATCAATATGATGAATTCTGCTATTCATTTCCTTCAAAACCAAAGTAATAAAGAAAGGTTTAAGTGTAATGAGTACAAGACACTCGAAAATGTTGAGCAACATTTGGCTAAAATAGCTTCAAGTATTGAAAAGCTTTCAAACCACCCTATTGGCTTTAGAGCTGTTGAGGGGCAAACTGAACAGCCAGATGCTTTTTCTACGAAAGATGATTATCTTGAAAGTAAAGATGGTGTCTCTGATAGCTTAGCTATTGATAATTTCAACATGGAGTCATTGCTGATAGCTTAAGAAAAATGGGGCTAATGGGGCTTAGCACTGTTTAGTTAAGCCCCACTTTTGAAAGGAGTTGGTAGCGATTTTATTCGTCAAAGAGAGCCTCAATTTGTTCATTGTCTAAGTCCCCTTTCCGACTTTTGAACCTATTAAAACCTTGTTTAACTGTTTCTTTAACTCTTGCTTTAACAGCGTTAAAAAAGTCCTTCCAGTCGATCTTGTAATCTGAGTCCAATGTGTATGCAATAATGCTAGGAATTGAAGATCGTGCAACGCTATCCAGAACAGCCATCTCTTGTGGTGTCGGTTCCGCCTCTTCTAAATGCAATTCAAAAACCTTGATCGTTATGTACCACTTCTCACTATCGTAGTGTACTAAGTCACTATCGAATTTCGAAAGGAGAAATTTAATCTCGTTAGAACTTAGTTTATAGGTAGGGAAACCAACGACAATGTTCATGAATTTTGCAGCCATACCATTGTCTATTATTTTTCTTCCTGGAATCTGGCTAGCACTACCCTTTCTGAGCTCGTTTTTGATGTGTGAAAAACTACAACGCTCTGTGAACTTAGCCCTAAGTTCGACTAGGGTGTGTTTTGCTGCTCTATCTGCAATCGTACTTGCTTCAGTTATACTGATTTTTTTGTTCCTATTTTGTTTTAGCAAAATTGCTGTTTTAAGTCTTCTGGCGTATAAGCCAGGGAAACCTTCTAAGTCACTGTAAGGGTAATCGTATGCTGATTCTAAACATTGTTCATACAGTTCCACCCAAGGGCTTTTTAACTCTTCTAGCTCTACAGTCATTGTGAACTCCACTTTCTATTGTTTATAGTCCATTTATAGCATATATCTAATTTTATTAACACAAAGCTGACTTAACATTTGCTATAATATATAATAGAATTCTTAGCAATATGGTTATTACCGCAATATAATAAATACAAAAGTAGTAAACCTTTGATTTAAGGTGATAAGAATGCCAAAAACCAAAAAGTTACTTATCTCTAGGCTGGCAGACATTGTTCAAAAGATTGAACTACTAGAGAATCCCAAACGCAACGCCCGAATTTTAGAGTTGGCACTAGGGCTAAATGGTGAGGGTCCACATACTCAAGCTCAGATTAAAGAATTTCTTGACGTGGAGTACCCAGAAGCAACTGTTAGTACCGAAAGAATCCGTGTCATCAAGAGTGTACTTGTAGATTCGTTTGGCAAGGAACTAGTTAAATCGTGGGATGAGTTTTTCGAAAATCTGTTTGATTACCTGTACTCTCAGGTCCCAATTGAAATTGGGCTACTTGCCCAACGTTTAGCCGATCCCAAATATCAGAGTTTTAACCCCAAGCTTGGACATCAAGAAGCATTTAGTGAAAAACCATTTAATGTTTTGGGGCTGATGAAAATCCTAGAGTTCAGACCAAAAGTCGACACGAGACAACTCAAAATTAAGAGGCTCTATTTTGAGTTCAATGACACACGTATAAAGGGTCGTGAGAGAAATACTAAAGAGTCTACGCTTTTCCTTATTCCAAACAACTTTAACGTTAAGTTAGAAAACCTTCTTAACCACGCAGAACGAGCTGTAAAGTTCAATGGGATGATACAAGAGCAAATCTTACTACCTCTCATGCCTAAAAAGCTGCCTGTACATAAAAGAGAGGAATTAGCTCACTCTTTGCTTATCTGTCATAAGGATTTCATGTGGCTAGATGAGCGATTAGGCTACTTGACCCTAACTAACTCTTTAGATAATAGGATTACAAGATTTGCAGCTAAGATTTTTAAAGTTGTTGATGAGATTTCAATTGCCCTATTTTCATGCCAAATATCAAGAGCAGTACGGGCCCAAGCTCGCGCATTAAGAAGTGACTCAGATTTAGAGTTTCTACAAGAGCGCTCAAATTTATTGAATAATGTCTCTTATGGTTCTGACATACCTTTCAAAGTGCAAGACGCTTTAATGTATTTCGTTAGAGCGGGATTATGCACGATTGATGAGAGCAATACTCTTCGTCCTACTGAGCTGTTACTGGATAACGTTGATGTTTCTCTTCGTCGTTCAGAAGAAATAATGATGGACGTACTAAAGAATGCACCAAACCAAACGTTAAGTAACTCTGAATTCCGCGAGAAAAGCATAAAAGAGATATCTGAGAGGACAGCAAAGCTGTATGACGAACGTTTTGAAGATTTTATTGCTAAGGACATTATTCTTAAGAAAGACCAGCTCGTGCTTTTTAATAGGGATAGCGTTGACTCTTTAAAGAGATGCACTAGAAGCGCTATTGAATCTCAAAGAAGCATTTATAAAGGCGCTCGACAACCTCTTTATCTAAGACTAATTGAACTTGCCAGTTTATATATTGAACGAGCCAAGAAAGCTAACGCTTCAATTGCATCTAATCGTACACAGTTGAGAAAAGCTAAGGCAGATAAGAAGGTGAAGCTTGAGAAAATCGAATCTCTTGAATCAACCTCTTCTGACTTACGTTTGTTAAAAGCAGAGTGCTCTGATTTCTCGTTAAGAGTTGATAAGTTACAAGAGGAACTGCAACGATTAAACAGAAAAGTTTCTCAGTATGAAAAGGCAGGTGAATCTAGGAGATCTTTGTTGAACTCAGAACTTGAAAGGATTCATATTGCTGAAAGACACATGTCATTCTGCGAGCGATTGCTAACTACAAGAGACTCAATTTATGAAAAATCAATTCAAATCGTTGTCGATGAGCTTTGTTCTACTCTGATGTCACTCAAAAGTAGTGAGGTTGATGAAGAAATACTCAAATCCAAGTCAGACGTTGCTATTAACGATGTTCTCGGCTCAATTCTAAACAGAGTTGAAGGCATCGATTCTGAGTTTTCTAATGATCTCGAGAAGCTTAAATTTACTGATATTCTAATCTACCGTGTGATATCAGATTCGATTTCCTTACTCGATAGACTCGACTCTGAGCTACCAGAACCAAATGATAAATTTTCAGATTTGATATTGAATTTGATTTTGGAGTTACCTGAGGATTCCGATGGTAATAGGAGCACTACGTATAGCGAGTTTAAATCAGCTTTAATCGAAAGAGCTATCGCTGACGAAAGAAACCATGCTGTTGGCCACTTCAACCAACATAATAGCTATAGCCCCCTCTTTGTTCGTGTGAGAAAAGCGGAATACTCGTACGTAGGTACTGAAGCTTCTAAGCATGCTGACTTTGAGTATATATAACTAAGAGATCAGGAGTACAAATGCTAAAGATTTTTAACAAATTTATGATGTTACTTGCCCTATTTGCTACCGTAAGTTTGGTGTCATCAGTTGTTGAAGGAAATGCAGTCTTAGTCTTTATGACGTCGGCATTTGTACTTGGTTTGCTATGCATCATTCATAAGTTCAAAGGTGGAGTACTATCTCCTACCCTCTTAAAGGCCGTTGAGGTTGCAGTGGTAATTGTATCTATTGGATGTTTGCTTACAGCTCCTCCCGGCGAGGGATTTTACGTTTTAGCTTGGTTATGGACGACCGTGTTTTTCACGCTGTATAAAAAGGCCGATACTCATGTCTAATTCATTAAGCAAAAAAGTTAACATACGTGGGCCAAATAACTACCAGTTTTTAAAGTGGATTCTGGATGCTAACGATAATTTTTTGGCACTTAACCACTGCAATGACCCGGATGGTTTTCGTACAACATCTAAAGCAATTCAATCTCAGCTTAATAAAATTGATGAAACGGATGTACAGAAGATTCGGTCTACTTTCATGCAATTATTGGTTTTCTTTCCAGAGTCTAGAGTAGATAAGTTCGTCGGTTTGTTTCATGCTGCGAAATCTCGTGATAAAACTTCAACAACCACAATGGCACTGTCTAAGCTTACCAAAAAAAGGTTTGATTCCTTATGTAAGAGAGTAGCTAAGTCTTCAACGAATGATGAGTTTTTAAATCTGCTACTCGATTTAGCGGAGACAGAATATGGGTTGGATGAAAGTAACATGAGGTAGTGGTTTGGTAGGGCCCATATTACTATTCATATTAGAAAATAAAGCAGCTACGATAGCTGCTTTAATTTAAAAATTAATAGTTAAAAAACTGGGATTGTTGACTATGAATGCTATGTAAGAGCTTATCACTATATATGGCCCCAGTGGATACTGCCCTCTCGTTCCTCTTATGTATGTTATGACGATGAACACAAACATAAAGAGTATTGTGAGCATTGTTATCTCTACGCCAGCCCAAGCCCCTATACCAGCCCCCAGCCTTAAATCACCATTTGCCATTCCAATATTTTTGTAAAGCACTTTATGCATAGTATTGAAAAGGTAAAGAAGCCCATACCCTAATAAAGCACCGCTAAGCGATTCTTCGGAAGATAGATAGCCATACTCTGTACAAGCCAGAACCAAACCAGACCATAAAATGAAATTTGTTAGTTTTTCTGGTAGAAATTGACTCGCTAGGTCAACCAAAAACGCCATTGCTGTTAGGCAAAAGAAAATGAGCATTAAAAGAAACTGCTCAAATGAAGTTGCTATTTGGTATAGAGTCACCGTTGAAGCGGCTACGGTAATTTCTAATACAAATACCTCTTTATAAGTTTGGTTGTTTCCCTTCAGGCCACCAGCAATGCAGGAGAAAGGTACCCAGTATCCAACACTTTTGCATAAGCTAGTGAAGTCAAACCGTCCTTCACGGTTACTTGGTTCTAAAGAGTATTCAGGATAATAGGTGATGAGATCATTTCTGATCTCATCTTCTTCAATTTGTGGCAGTAATCCAGCTATGACATAAGTGATCTTTGCAATGAGACTACCAGTAATTACCAGGAACAGATAAGAAATCATTGTTATCTTGTAATCTCCATAGTTTCTTGCTCTTTGGAGTTCATATCAGAACGCGAACCATCACCTCTTCGCAATGTTGCTCTCCATGGCTTATCTAAATCAATCTCCGTTTTTAAAGGAGTACTAATTTCAGTTAGATTCTCAAATGCTTTAGCTACGAAGTAGCTGTATGGCTCACGTTGATTCTTCTTCGCTGTTCGAGGCATTTCTTTTGCAGCTTGTATTTCACGTTCTGCTACCAAACCAGCTGCTGCAGATTTTAAACTTGAAATCTTTAAGGACTTTTGTGTCCCATCTAGTGGGTCTTCATACAGTAGATTTTGTCTACTACTAGGGTCATTCTCAATAATACCTTTCTCTTTAAGATCGTTAACTACCTTCCTTACTCCAGTTTCGTGCAGTCTGGTAGCAACTTTGTTGTAGTATTTAGATAGTTCACCTGTATTACCCACAGGGCTATTCCATATGCCGAAAAGAGCTTGCCTAAGCGTATCCTCAGGTATTTGACGTTTTTCAATAGCGTCCTTTAGACAAATTCGACTAAAGTATATAGGGTCATTAGCGCCCTTAATTGGGCTTGAAGGCGTGGTAAGATATTCATGTACCTTTGCGTGTAGCTTTTTATCAAGAGCAGAAAATTTCGTCACGTAGCCTTGCTCATTGCGTGTAGATTCGATCATCATCCCCACTCTAGCTTCAGTCGCCAACCAATTGCCTATTTCACTAGCTTTAGATGCATATTCTTGTTTAGCTAAGTTGTCTTCAGGTTTTTTTATTGATACCAATACTTCAAGTGCTTTTTGAGTTAGCTCTTTGGTATCTGATTCTGGAGATGTCTTTGATGCGTATAGGAAGGCTGCTTTCTTTTGTATAGCTGACTGTCCTTTGTCGCCTACAAGTTCATTAGCAAGTTTCACATAAGCTTTTACATCAGGATTATCATCGAAGTCGAAGTCATTAATATTGACCTTTGTTGTCTCCGAGAATGTTTTGGTTACAACCTGGATAGGCTCCTCTGATTGGTTAGTCACTTCTACTTTATGTGGTGTCTCAATTCTACTTTTAACGTCATGGACGTCTATGGCATTTTTGGCTGCACTCTCAGCTATGTTTGTAAGTAGTCCAGTAAGATGGGCCACACTCTCCTTATCTGAGGATTTGAGTGACTGAAGTACTTTTAAAAGTTCCTTTTCTATCTCACTTTGGTGTTGTCCATTTCTGGATTCATCCTTTATCTCGTTTGCAGGAGCTGTATTTTCTATGTCAGGGCTTGTTGTGTCTTTTGACGGTATCGCATCTGAGGATGTCTGTTCACTATTAGGGTTATAGGAAGAGGAAGTACCATCAAGGTCTGGTGCAACATCTAGGTTCGCATTAAAGTTTTGGTTCTCAGAAAGCGCAATTTCCTCAAACATTTCGACTTGCGCCTGGATTGAGTTTGCGGCTCGTTGTTCATTCCAAGCTTTCTGCTTAGATTTATCGAATATAGACGTTAATTGTTCTGTTGTTGGCACATTAACATCTGGAGCTTCTACGTCTACTAAAGGTAAATCGATTTCACTTCTAACATTCAAAGTAGAGGCTTCTACAGTGGTTGTTGATTTCCAATATTTCGAACTATCGGCCCAGGCACCTACCGTCGTAAAGCTTGAAATTCCAACAAAAGTATCTTTTGGTGTGAACTGGTCACTAAAGTTAATACTTGTAGCATTTAGTTCATCTAACACTAGCTGACTTAATGATTTTGCCCCAGTATTAGTTTTTATTACTTGTTCATCGCTGTTTGGTGGTCTTGTTGTAGAGTTGACAAGCACATCTGTCGTTCTATCAATCTTCTCCATAGATTGCTCAGCCAAGGAACGCTCGCCTACCCCTGTAGTTTTCTGATGCTTAAGATCCAGTCCATCGGACTTGGGGTCAACTTGACCCAATTCAATACTTACGTCATTGATTGTCGTATCTATACTGTGTCTTTCTGCTTGACTTACAGATGATGGCTGTTCGTTAGATACGGATTGGACTTCCACTTCTTGGTCAGCTAACTCAAACAAATCTATTGTGCCCTGGTTTTCAACATGTTCTGAGCCAGCAACACTAATGGTTTGCTCTTCCTCATCTATGCCGAAATCATCAAGACCCCATTCAACGTCTTCCATACCTGAAAAATCAGGCATATCGCTCTCTAATGGGTCGATTGTTGAGGGTTTAAACGATGGGGCGTCAAGTTCAGATAATTCATCCAACCAGTCATCTGCATTATCGAGTAATTCTGGGCTATCCGTTTCTGCCTCAACCTCAATGCTCTCTTCCAGGTTATGATTGCCGTGAGTGAGTTCATCGGACCAAGCGTCAGGGTTAGTCAGTTCTTGCTCGTGGTTTACAGGCTCGTTGTCTGTTTCTAGGTCAATAGCATCAACTATATTTTCTTTGAGCTGTTCTAACTGGGCTCCCTCTATTTCAGGTTCCAGTTCATTCATGTCAAGGTTAGCTAATGTGTCAATATCAAAGTTGAAATCATCGACAATGGGTTCTATTTCATGTGTGGTTTCAATAAGATCATGGTCCAAGCCTGTATATTGTTCTCTGAAATCAATATCGAAGCCACCATCGGCAGCAAGCTCTGCGAAGTTGGTACTATCTAAGGTTAATTCATTATCGTTATCTAAACCTTCTGTATGGGCGTTTTCGATGTTGTATAGCTCAATTAAGCTAAGAGTCTTTGTCGGCTCTCCAGTTGATGCATTAACCCAGCTACCCTCTTGGTTCAACATTATCGGGGTATCATTTGATATTGGGAGTTCGTACGTCCCCCAATCTGTTGAATCAATTTGTACTAAGCAGGTTTCTAGTTCTCGAGAAAGTTGACCAGGTTCCTCTTGCAGTGGTGCTTTTGGCTGCAATAGCGGTAAATCCACAGGGTCGATTGTTGTTGATATAGGCGTTTCACCATGCTTTGAAATATAGTAAACGGTTGTAGGTATGGTGAATTTAGTGCCATTCAATGCGTCAATTTTATTCTCTGCAAGAGCCAATGAATCGAACTCATAGTTACCGTTTACAGCTCCATTAGGTGCAAATGATTTAACTGTGTAAGGTTTTGACTGCCGCTCAGCGGGTTCGATATAGAAGTTTTGATCTGCACTAGAAAAAGCAGATGTATCGATATCAATAATGTTTGGTTGAGAGCTGATTCTGTCAAGCTCATAAGCAACTTCATTACTGTCAATTTCTAATTCAGTTACTGGTTCAAGTTCGTTTGTCGTCGTACAATTTATTTTGATTGTCTGATTTGAGTTTTCGAGCTTTGCTTGTATCGACCTTGGGTCCACTAATGTAGACATTACTTCCGATACGCTGAGGCCGAATTCTTCCTCAAATGTCCTTGAAGTAGTTCTGTCTGGCTTACCATCTGCATCAATATCTCGTAATACAAAGTTTTGATCAGTAAGCCACTGATAATTATTGTTACTAAAATATATTGATTCGACTACAGCGTTGATGTCTTGTGCAAGGTCTGCTCTGCTGTTGTATCTCGGTTGTTTCAGCCCTTTGCTACCTCCGATAACAAGCTCACCATCTTCAGAAACTCTTATTGGTCTAGCAAATGTTCCCGTTTCATTCTCAACAAGCAAAACGACATCATGGGCCAATTGAATATCCCTAATATCGTTGTATGTATCTGCGGAAGTAAAAGGTACTTTTGATTCCTCGTCAAAGCATCTGTATGTTGAACCAACATATTCGAGAGCTTTGGTGTAAGCACTATCAAGGTTTTTTTCAGCTTGAGAAAACTTCTCATAAGCTATCTGAACTGCGTGTCCCTTTTCAATTTCTAGGTTTATTAAAATTTCTTTAGCGGTGTCTGCTTTCTCAATAGTTTGCCAATCTCCGTCGATGTGACGTTGTAGCGAATATGACACTATTCGTTCTATATTATGTTCATTAGGAGCTACGTTAGCTTCTTGAACAGGTAGCTCAGAGACTCGGTGATCTATTCGCTCTTGTTCTACGGATACTGCTTTTGGAGTTTCGAATTGCATTCCAACGGGAAAGCTAGTGGTTAGTAGGGTCCCATCGATGCCATATGCATCAAAGATATCAGTGAATTTATCTCTTTCTGCATCCAGAAATTTCCTGGGAGCGACATACTCTTTTGATGGTGTAGTATTGTTGCTTATTACCAGCTCTAACTGGTCTCCCATAACTTCTATAGCTTTATCATATTCAAAAATATCGAATAAATTATTGTAGTCTGTAGCCTTAATTGCAGTGGCTTCTGGAAGTACATCTAACTTTTCCCAATCAACGCTAAAGCTTTTTACCCCAAATTCGTCGTAAGCTTGAAGAGCGACCTTCGCGCCTGTATTCAAATTAAGAGCTCTAATCGAGTGTTCACTCGTAGGGGCTTTTAAAAAACAGTCATTATCTGAGGCGTTTAATAGGGGGTTGTTAGGGTAGTCCTGGCTGTACCGCTTTATTGCGTGAGAGATATTATTAGCAAACATCGCACAAACAACAGCAACATCTAAACCACGTTCCTTAGCGGCGATAAACAAAGACCCTCCATTAGCAAAGCCTTCACTCGTTATGATCGTTGTCTTAGGTGTAATATTGCCGAGTTGAACAAAATTGTTTTTCATGTCGTCATTCATGACTTCAAACATTTTGTTAGTGGGATTTTCTTTGTTCCAGGGAGAGCCATTATGGGCTAAGAACTGTAACCCTCTAGTCTCCTCCACATTAGGGCCCATTTGAATGCTAACCGCTGGTTGGTCGTATAAAGATGTTAGTCTCATCAGACCATGGAGTTCTGGATAGTTTAGTAAGGCCTCCAAATGTTTTTTTTGGATATAAGTGCCTTTTACGGAATCTTTAGTGAGTTCTGGTTTTTCGAAATTGGCATCAATTAAGGTTTTAACCTCGATCTCACGTTTAGCGTTAGCTTCAGCTATCTCTTGCATCTTCTGTTGATGCTTAAGCTCTGCTTCTTTTGCGGAGGCAGCTATTTTATCCGCTAGTTCTTTTTGACGAGTTTCGTGAGCAAGACGAGCTTGCTCAGCTGTTAGGTTTGCCTCGTTACCCAAAGGGGCACAAGGTAGACGTTCGCACCAGCCTTTGAAGTCAGGTTTAAAACTGATAAATGTAGAGTCTCGACCTATAAGCGAAATACCGACGGCAAGTGAGACCGTTGGCGTTATGTCACTCGGATTTTTGTCGTTGTAAAAAACCCTAATCCCAGCTGCAACCGACCATTCTGACTTTTTACCGCCTTTGTGGTGGAATTCCTTAGCGATACCTCCGACTTTTGCACCATTTTCACCAATAGTTGGAGAGTCAGCGTATGAGTTTAGGTCAATGTCAAAATCAACGCGCTTACCACTAGAGCTTGTGTACTTTTGACTATCTGCGTAACTTTGTATCTCACTTAAGTGCTCTTGAAACATATTTTTACCAAGAAGCTGCAGTGATTTAGTGTCTGCTTGATACGTTTCGCTCAACATTAGCTCATAAAGTTCAGCTTTGTGTTGATACATTTGAGCAGGATTAGCTAGTTCATTTTCATGAACCCCGTTATTTAGAGACTTTATGTTTTCTCTAACTAGCTTCTCTAATCTAAAAAGTGAAGAATGATCTATGTACCCAAGTTTAACTGCTTGGCTAGAGAACTCACTTAAAAGTGAATCTTGAGCTTTGTGAGTTTTATCTAAGATTGATGCTGAGTTGTGTTCTGGACTAAACCTACGTTGCCATGCTTCATATGCTTTGTTTTTAGCGGCCACATACTCAGGATTTTTATATACATCGTCTCCGGTAGCCCTGAGCTCACTTGCAATTTTTCCGAGCTTTTTACGCTCTTCAAAGAATTCAGAAATACCATTTTTTGAATAGACTTCAAATCCAGATGTTAGATGGATGGCCAATGCAGCGGCTTTAGCCCAATGAACTTCTGCAAATTCCCTCGAATAAGTTTCATTGAGACTTTTTGACTTTCCATTCACGTAATCGGAAAGCTTTAAACTAGCACCCATTGAGTTCTTGGAGCGTCCGAATGGATGTCCATAATCTCTCAAAATAGTTTTGTTACGGTCTTTTTTAGTGGCATAGACCGTGCCTCGGAGACTTGCTTCTAGTCTTTCTACAATGTTACTAGGTGTATTGTGATTCATAGTTCCCCCTACTCGCTAGTTTCATGTTCAATTTGGATAGGTCTAACGAGTTGCCCAAGTGCATGAGGTTCGCTTTGTCTATAAATAGATTGTTTATACGTGAATTTTTTTAGTGCGCCTGACTCTGTGGCCGAATAAACCCATCCGAACACCATAAAGCCATTTTGTGCTGCAATCAGTGCAGTATTGGCAATGAATTCGCTAGAGATTTCTCCAATTATTAGGAACTGCATACCTGAAGAAGCGTACTGTGAGAGTAAACTATTGATATCACCTGAGAGGTTTGTGTGAACAAGATCTGTTAAGTAGATAGGAAATGAATCTTCATACGCTAGAAATGTATCTCCATTTTCTTCATTCAAATGCTCTCGTACGCTATTGATCATTCCACCAAGTGGATCTTGTTTAATACTCCCGAAGCTTAACTGAACAATTCCCTCTTGAATTTCAGGAGTGCTTGTCTGATTTGTCTCTATCTCAAACTCAGATGTGTACATCATGTCCAAAATTAGGGTATAGCCGCCAGGGATAGGGATTGAGTTTATTTTAATGCCGCATTCAAAGCTTTCATCAGTATGTTCTGATGTAAGCATTTCTATAACCGTGAAACCTGAATACGGGGTTTCATTTAAAGCTTTGGTAGGTATGCCGGATTCTTGCAAAAATAGCTTTAACCCCTGATACATACCTAGAGAAGTCCAATCAAAAGATTCAGTAACCATTTGATTTAGACAGACGACTCTATTGATAGAGCTATCTATAATATTGAAGTGGATCTTGTGTATCAGGTGCTTTTCCGCAAAAGAAAGAAATTCAATACACCCTTCGGCCTGATGTGGTAATTGGTCTTCATATAGCTTTTCATTAACTTTCGAGAATACACTGGAGTCTATCCTAGAAAGGTTACGAACAATCTCACTTTCAGGTGCTATGGCTATATAGTAGTTATTTGCCATGACTTGTTCTTGTATGGCGATCCCTGTACCGGGAGCCGATGATTCGGTGGCTGTTGTAGGTAATAAGCCAGCGCAATCAAGCCAAAAAACGATTTCGTTAGAGTGGTTTTTGCTACTAATATCGAGCTGTAGTTGATAGTAATCATTTTCGCTAGGCAAAAATATTATGGGTTTATTGTTTAGGTTCAGAACAATTGATTTACCATCAGTGCAATAGTCATAGAGGTCCTTATACTTGTAGGCTTCTTTGTTTATTTCTAGTTGATACAAGCCATTGAAGTAAGGTACTCCTGATTTCAAGATAGATAACTTTTCTTTACTCATATTTAGGTGAGGAAACTGAATGCATAGTTCTTCAAGCGTCATATTGTTAAGCAAACCTAAGTCAACGCTATCTTCAATGTATTGATCTAGTAAACCAATGTGCTTTGCGATTCCGAAGTGCGAAAGCTTGCTGGTCTCTTGATGGAATCCTAGAAGAAATTTAAAGTTTGTTGGTACGTTTTCACTTTCCATTAACTCAATAAAATTGCTCATCGTTAACCTCTTCCTAACCCAAGCATGTTGATGGTTGTGTTAATTGTATTTGTAATGTTTTCAACAGTTTTGTGCATGTTTTCCGCAGCTTTCTGGACAATCTTGCTAGTCTGCATACCTACTTCCTGAACGTTTTCTCCAGAAAGTAATTTAGTTGCAGTTTCAAGTGATTTTTTACATTGGGATAGCTTGTCTTGGCCTACGGCTTTGCCTAGTTGGTCAATCGCATTAGGACCAAGGTTGTCCAATCCCTTTTGAACTTTTGAAACACTTTTATTTAGGTCACTAGCTATCTTCTCGAAGTTTTTCTCAGCTTTTTTAAGTGTTGAAGCTGGTGCTCCTTCTGCAATCAGTCCTTTTAGGTCCAGGTAGGACTGTTGAAGATCTCTTGACCTATCAATGACACTGTTGATTTGTTTCAACCCTGGCTGTTCTCCTTTTAATTTGTTGTAGGAGTTTGTTAAGAAAGAAGGCCCACCTTGAGCTTTGGAGCCGTTATGGTTGAGGTTAAATAGGCCATAAGAGTTCCTATTTGTATTTATGTTTTGGTTGTACTGGTCGACCTTCTTGTTTTCTTTATTTTGTACACTATCCTGCTCCCTTCCGTTTTCCTTACTTGGTGGGGTAGTTTTTTTTCTATTATTTGGTTTCTCTTCATCCTGTTTAGGAACGTTTTCATTCTCAACATTACGTTCAATAGTTGCTGGTTGGTCTGGGGATGCAGTTTTTTGTTCTGGGGGTTCTTCTTTTGTTTTTATATGCTTTTCCTCAGCAGGTTCAGTATGCTTCAATACATGCTCTTCAGTTGAAGGTGATCCTTTTCCTACGGAGTGCTCAATAGCTGAATTTTTTAAGCTCGCAGCTACATTTGTAATACCACCAGCATCGATACCAGTACTTTCAATGTTAACGGTAGGTGAAAATGAATACCGTTTTATTGGTGTGTCAGGTGTTATTTCTGATATTGGAGTGAAGTTGATAGTTTCTGGTAAATTGGGAGCTACAGAAGAGGTGCTTAAGCTCTGTCCTTGGCTTGCGAATTCAAAGTCAGGTGTTTCAAGCCTAATAGACTCTAGCGGGATGCTGTTAATAAGGTCTGTTATTGAGTGTTTGTTATAGTCCATTTTCTGCTAACTCCGCTAAAATTTGAGTCTTAAGAGCAAGGTTGGCTTCTCTTGTAAGTAGTGATTCGTAGTAGGCCAAAAGGTATCTTGCTAATCGTGCTGATTGAATTGCATCCATCCGAGCAACACTTTCGCTGGTCGGCCTAGGAGACAGCCCATTAACTGTCTCTACAGGCATTCCTAAGGATTTCATATCGCTAAGCTCTTCCGTTCTGCCTTGCCATATATCTGACTGAATAGAGTTCATATCGCTCAATTGGGAGCGTTTTATATAACTCGATTTCATAGTGGCAATCGCTAAGTCACTTCGAAGGTATCTATTCAGTTTTCTAGTTAATCTGAGTTCATCGTCAGAACCTTTCATGTCTTTTGGGTGAGGGATCGTAGATTGATTTTGAGTTGTTAATAGACCAACTAACTGATCCATAGCTAAACGGTCTTCGTGCGATAACTCACTCAATACTGCTTGCCCAAAGGTGTCATTTAGAAGGATTGTGTATTCTTCGTGAAGGTTAGGTGCGCCAATAGGAGCTCTATGAGATATGCTGGACTTAAGGTTATCAAAGGTTTCTTCGGCTAGTTTTCCAGGAAGTACCTTCTCCCCCTCAATTACTAGTGAACTAGTTAGGCCATCATCATCAAAGAATAGACAGCCTTGTTCATCAAAATTAGCTACATACGCCCTCTCAACAAATTCACAAAGGCCTGGTGTAACTTCCATCTTTGATTGCATTAGCAAATTGTGCGTTTCAGAGTGACTACCTGATACAGTAGCTGTATGGAAAGCTTTGAGGTTGTCGTCGTTTTGGAATGATTTAATCGCGTTATTGATCTCGTTTGCCATTTCTTGAGACTTAGTCAGCGCTCTTTCAGCTGCTGTCATACCATCAGTGGCTGTTTGACTAGCTTTTTGACCTGTTTTGGCTGGATCTACAATCGTCCAAGCTAAGAATGCATGGCTTGTGTACGGAATGAATGCAACTATAGCCACCCCAATTGTAAAGAATTTCTTCATCTTTCCACCCCAATAGAAATGTCTAATGCTGGGTTAACCACTATTTCGTTATCTGGAATTAGATTGTGCTTGTAGGTTGTCTGGTTGATTATCTGGTTTTCAACACGATTACTTAGCATTGATTGCGTGTTAGGTACGGCCAAACCTGACGAAGGTTCGAAGAGATAGTCTGTTCTATCTAATAACAACGGAATCTGATGGGCATTCGGTGAATTGCTGCTACGATGGTGTTCAACAGATCGCTTAATAACACTATGTAGTTCATTCAGCTGTGCAACCCTTAGCCATGTCTTAAAGTTTTCACTAGGTTCGCTTTTATCAAGACGAATACCGTGCATCTCTATTATGGATAGAAGGGACTGTTGCTTTGGCTTGCTCCAATCAATTTCATGGGGGAGTTCGAGCGATGTTATATCCCCATCTTCATCAATAGAAACAATAGGCAGCTGGCAGTCAAACGTAGATGTTCCGTTAAGAGCATTAGCAGCCATGTAAGACGAAAGCATCAACTCATTCGTGTTCCAGTTAACTGCAAATTGAAGGTGTTGCTTTTCATTGATAGTTAGACCTAATGACCTACTAATTGAATCAAAAACATGGTCTTGTAGGCTATCTTCTAACCTCATGTTTGCCTCGTTGCGCGGGGGGTAATAGTTGTATAATATAAGACATTCATCAATTAAAAACAATGGTGTCAAATGGGTGACTATGAGGGAAATGCAGCCTGGATTGCTGCAGTTAGTGGGCGAGCAGACATAGAGCTATACTCTATCTTCAGCCTAGAAATTAAAGAAGTGTCGGAAGGTAGAATAGGACTTTCAAGGAGTATGTCTTCTATGATTGCTTATTCTATTGATTCAAAACACAACCACTATTTAGGTTGGCCACTAGGTGAAGTTTGGGATGCTGTAAAGAAAATTGAGTTTACCGGGTTCAAAGTAGAACCAACACCACTCTCTTTATCAAGTAGTCACGAATTGCAATTGCATTATGAAGTCGAAACGGAGGTGATTGTTTCTGAACGATCTCGCAGAGGGGTTCATAACATGACAAAGAGTGAGAATCGTCAACTTCATATGTGCCTACCTGTTACAGCAAGCGTTGGTAACAAGTTAGAATCTGCCTCTCTAATTACTCTAGTGCCATATGACGGTAATCATGAGTCTGACGATGCGGATGCAATAGTAGTAACTCCCATAGATTAGACTTTTATTATATTGAATAAAAATTTGGCCCAAGATGGGCCAAATAAAGTTTCAGGGTTTGGGATGATCTCTAAAGTTATTATCTAGTTACTAACTTTCCTTTCGTTTTAGTAGATCGAAAATTGTTCTATCACTTCTCATAACTCCGCGAATATAACCCCTTTCACTTGCTGGAGTGTCTTCGTCTCCCCAAACTAGGTAGGGAGTTCCACCTGCGAACATTAAATCGCCCAAAATCTTGAATTCCCTCATTTTAGTTTCACAACTCTTCGAAATGTTACTTGGAAAGTTTCTTAAGCTCTTAGTAGAAAAGAGTTCATTGTATGCGGCTTTATTATCATCAGAGCAGTATCCATTAAGCACTAACTCACCAAAGCTATTAAGGGGCTCTTGGTGAGTACGATATATATACTGATCGACTGTAAAGTTATTCTCGAATGGGTAATCAATAATCCGTTTTCTAGGATAAGGCATGTAACGTACCTTTACACCCTCAGCATTTAAAGAAGGAATTAGAGTATGTAGCTGTTTACATACTGGACAACTAAAATCGGTAGCAACTGTCAAAGTTCCCTTATAAGGGACATCTGCATCATTTTCATAAACAATAAAGCTATCATCATCTATTGCTGGAAGAAGCATCGGAGCGTATGTAGGTCCTAACTTTTGACGCATATGAGGCTCGATGTTCTTTAATTCATCCATGATTGTGTTAGATGTTTTTTCGGAGCTTACGCTTGGAATAGATGACTGAGTTACGGGTTGTTGTTTGCTAGAATCAGAACTTTCTTGATGCTCAAGCTGTTCTTGTTTCGCTTCCATGGCCAACTTTCTTTTGATTAACGCCTGAACTCCTGGAGATTTACGTAAAATCTCGTTTATCTTTTCTTCATGAGAGCTGTTTAAGTTGGTGTTATGTTCAGAAGGTTCAGCTGGAATTGGTTGAGGCTTGGGCTTGGTGTCGCTCAATTTGACTGAAGCTTTATGACTGCTATCTGTGAAAGCAACTATTGCCTTCTCTTTGGTGATTATTGACTGTATCTCATCCTTATGTGCGCCGAATATACGACCAAGGATGTTATCGCCATTGGACAGATCAATCATTTTCCCCTTAATTGCAAAGTTAACATCGCTATCAACAATGAATGTCCCTTTGTTTGTGAAGGCGGCATAAAGGTTAGTGTCTTCCATGATTTTAATTATTTTGTATGTGGTTACACTCATTTTTTCTTCAACGAGTTGTTCAATTGGCAAAGTACTCGAGCCACTTACATAAACCTCACTTGTTGGATTACTCTTTATAGGTGCTTTATCAGTTTTATACTCAGCAAAAGCGTAGAAACTGGCTAAGGCCATTAATGATAGTGCTAAACCTTTCTTTTTATGGAATTTGATCATGATTACCTACTCATCGTTAAATTATCAAACAAGGTGTTGGCCATGTTGTTAGTGATAGTTAGTTCCGTCCCATCTACTTTATGGTTTACTCGTTGGGTGATTGGATTTTGACGCATCTCTATATGTTCTAAGAGAGAAGGGAAAAGACGCTTAGTGATAGAAAACTGAAACTTTAGAGCTTCTTTGTTCAGTTGTGAGTTAATGTAAAAAGCTGAGCTAAGGGAACTACAAAGAGTTGGGCTGGTAGAAGGCTTATATAGGCCAAGTTCATTTAAGCTTTGTAAGATCTGGATATCTGGGGAGCTGCGTTTTAAACCAGGCTGAACTAGTTCTTCAGTTGACAAAATAGGTCCACCAGCATCAGCTAGATACGTCTTTTTATCGCTCAAGCCCAAAGCACTTTTTGTAAATTCAGTTACCATTTCTACTTCTGAATGTTTGCTGTACACGGAACGATGATCAACGACATAAATAGCTGAGTGGGCTTGGTTTCTTTCTGTTAATGCCGCAAATCTTTCCATGTCTATAGCTACACAAAGCTCGCTTAGGGTATCTTCTACGGAGTTCTCTGCACTTGGATACCAATAATTCTCGGTCACACGCCCGTATGAAAGCTTTCCAGATTGATATAAGTCTTGAAGATTATTTGCGATATCACAGACAGGCGTATCGTAGTGTATTGCTACGTTCTGGTAGATGTTTAAGGTTGATGGCGGTTTCGTTGGAACTTCAACTAATTCAGACTCGGCTGACTTTAGGGAAGTGTTGTAAGTTAGGGCTTTAACGGAACTTTCATCATCTAAGAATGTAGCTACATTAAGAGTAGGTGTATCCATTAAATGGCTTGCAACCATTAACTTATGAATACTCGTTGGTCCAATACCCTGATTAATACCATAATTGGCTACTTTAAGATTTAATAGTCGTTCTGTATGTGCTTGTGCTACAACGTCTAGGTTTATTGGCCTAACCTTACTCAGTGCTGTTTTTATGCCTAAAGGTGATAACTCACTCAGATCGGCTTTCACAAGTGAACGACCATATTGATTTGCTATGGTTTGCAATTGGTAGGCGATGTACTCTCCTTGTTCGTCAGCATCTGTCATAGCGATAACATTGTCTGAGCGTTGAATTTGAGTAGACAGATACTGGTATACGTCAGAGTTCCTTGGGGACCACTTTAGAGAAGGGTCTCCGACCTTAAAATCGAAAACTCTCCCCATAGTAAATCCGCAAGTAAACTCTTCTTGAATACCTAGTGCACCTAGAGCCAAGTTAACTTGCTTCGATTTAAGGCTGCTTTCAACAAGTATTAAATTCACATTACCACCCTTTTTTCACATCCCATTTTGGTTTGGTAGATTGGTTGGTATCTCTTGATGAACTAGGAAGGTTTTGTTCAGATTGAGGGTAAACGGCTTGTCTGCTTGTACCGTTTCTACAAGGTATTAAGTTACCTTCAGAGTCAAAGAAACTGTCTAACTCTGAGCATATTGGCAAAGTTGGGTCTTTCTCAGGGTCATAAGGTTCTGGGTCTGGTTCAGTTACCTCTCCTTCATCATCCTTACAGTATGTAATTCCATTTTGTGTATAACATTCTCTGTCTCCATGATCAGGGTCTTCTATGTCTATAATGTCACCGCCACCATTCCCATCAGACGCACATTCGTACGAAACCAGTTTTCCCTTGTCGTCATAGACAGGGCAAAATTTACTTTGCATCTCAATTTGATCATCGAAGATGCCTTCCATCAAATTATCTAGGTCGAGGTCTACACTATCTGGAATCGCATCAAGTACAGGGCCAAGTGCGTCGTCAATGCCTTGCTGCCCAATATCCTGAATGGTATCGCATAGAGCTCCTTGTAAACCATCGAGGCTAAACGAAGGTAGACCTGGCAAACTAAAAGAGAAATCACACCCTTGAGTCGGGTCTATATAAGCAAATGGGTTTCCCATCTTAGGATTGCTTGTATCTACGTCACATATACCAGCTGAAGGTGCTGGCAATGAGACTTTTTGTCGACATACCCTTGCTGCTTCACTCTTAAAGGGAGTGACAGTTGCAATGACTGAAGCTAGAAGTGCAAAACGAATAATTTTATTATTATCCATCCTTAGTATTCTCCTGAATTAATCTTTTGTGAGTTGCCAGTGCCAATCGAGTTGCATCCTCACTCATATATTGCTTGTCGAATTCGATTAGAAAGTTGAAGAGGTTTAATCTTGTGTGAAGAATTTTGGCAAACTTATACCGGTTTCGGTTTTCTATACTTTGACTCGCTAGAGTTTGGTTCGCGTGGATAGAGACAATGTAATTCCATTTGTGATCGTTTTGACTAAAAGCCCCCAGCCAACCAAAAGCAGCTAAAGACGTTTTTAGCGGTAAGCACCCCAAAATTACGAGTAACCGATCGGCTTGCTCTTGCACATCCTGATTCAATGGGAAATTTGCTAATTGAGGTAGGTTTTCAGCAATGCGATTAAGTTCTCTTAATGATGGAGACTGATCCTCAACAACCCAGCTTTCTCTGGCCTCAAAGGATGAAATGCTGCTCATTACTTTTGGCTCAACCTCTTGCCAGTATTCATCTATCCATTTTTTATCGAACGTTAGTCTAATCATAGGTGACTTTTGGGTTTTGCTGATGTTGTTTTTTATTGTAATATGACATTAGTTTCGAGTCTATTAGAGGTTGAAATGAAATTCAATAACTCAATTATCGGCCCATTGGTCGACCCACAAATGCATATCTTAAGAAACCACCCTGCCTCGAATCGCGAGGTTGGACTAAACGATGCAAAGTTCGAACATATGTGTCTGCAAATTGGTGTTTCAGAATACGCATTGAATACGGATAGGGCGTTGAAGACTGGTCATTCTATTGAACATACACAAGTGCCTGAACTCGACTTCTCCGAACTATTCAACGAAGCAACTCCATCCAAACCATCAAATGATGGAAACTCACCGTCTCAACCAACTCAAGACCTATCATTTGATATTGGTGGGTTTGATTTATAGAGAGCACGCTAATGTTTAAGAAAACGTTATTAAGTTTATCCCTGGCGGTCTTATTGCCAGGGACAGCAAACGCCGTAATCTGTACAGACCCAACAGGCTTAGGTCAGATAATCAGCCAAAGTGCTCAAGATGCGATGTTATGGGCTGAAGAAAAGGGTTTAAAGATTTCTGAAATGACAATGACAGAACTAATGGAGGAATGGAAAGCATCTCAAGATACGATGCGCGAACTCGCATCAACACAGGCCATTTCTAACAGTGTTTCGGAAACTTCTAACCTTGAGCTTCAAGCAAAGATGGAACCCTCACCATTGATGTGTGATGGCATAGCAGCGGTGTCTGCACTTTATGAAGCTACAGATGACTTTTATTGCGAAGCCCAGACAAATAGCCTTGATTTTGCTGTGCAGCTTTCAGATGAAATTGATTGTGAAGGAGATAGATGTGAAACAGGGCTGCAATCATTAGCAGATGAGTCTGTATCACTTTTAGAGGGCGTTACGCATGGAGATACTGTTGAACTCGATTTATTAAATATAAAAGGTGTTTTACCCGGCATGGGTGAAGGTGGCTACTCCAAATCAACTGATGAGAAAGAGCGCACTGACACCATGCTTAAAGTACTTTTTAGCTCCGGTGAAATAAATAAAATGCCCCGCGGTGAGAATAACCAAGTTATCAATGAAAACTCGGGTGCAGATGCAAAGATGGCTTACAACCGATGGCTTAAACGTCATCTAAGAACTACAGCTGGATTTAATACAGCTCTTAGAGTTAACGGGCTCACCAACCCTCGTGATGAAAATGGGCGCCCTATTCAATCTATTCTTGAGCAAATAAAGGCTGATATTGATTTCTATAACTCTCCTGAGCAAATAAAGCTCTACGGAAATGGTGGTGACAAGTCTTGTTATTCACGCAAAGCCGCAATGGTAAATACCCAGCGTGAAATGGATGATTGGTTAAACACACCAGCTGGTCAAGCTTGCAAGGCTAATTTTACCACTGTGGAACAAGTCCAAAGAATGAACGCTCAAATTGATGCAAGGGTCCTTGCTCTGCTGGGTCATATACTGGATTCCCAGTTATCAAGCGAATTCAATTTAGGCTTACAAACTCAACTGCTAAATGAAATAGCTGGAAATGCAAGGAAATACTAATTATGGCTGTAGAGGTCACTGACGTTCTAGAGCGGTTTCTGACGCATGAATTTGTCATTTTAGTTGATGGAATAATCCTAGTAGCTCAGGGGCTGGGTTTATATCTATTTGTCCAGGGTGTCTATTTATGGCTTGCCCTCATGAGGACAAGAACGTCGTCCCCCATGGTTAGCCAAATGTATGGAAGTCCTCCCTCACCTAAATTGATAATGGCAGTTTTTATAGCTTCAGCATTTATGTGGAAATTTGGAGAAGGAATAGCTGCTTGGGGGAGTCTATTTTGGCATGGTTCAGGATTAGATTTTAGCACTCCCTATTCTGCGGCAATGTTTGATGACATAAGTCAGCGAGCTACTAACCTAGTCAATGTTTCTACCGTAGGAACGGGGATGCAAACTCGTTCTATTGCTATACGAGCTTGTTTTGCGGTCATGTCTATTTACGGAGTTATATCTTACTTCAGAGGTGTGATGGGAATAACTCTCTTAGCCAATCCACAGATGTCAGGACAAATTAAGTTTAGTCATATTGTTGTTCATATGGGGTTCGGAATTTTCCTTGTGTACATCGATTTCTTCTATCAATCACTGAGCAACACTATCACAGCTGCAACCATGAACTGAGGTCCCCTATGGCAACTTGTGCAGATTTTACTCTTACTTGTATAGAGGCTCATGTTCAGACAGGGTCGACAACAAACTTTTTAGCAATTTTATTCGGTGGTTGGGTACATCACCTTTTTGGTAATCAGAGTGTAGAAGCGACATTGACGCCTTTAATGGTCATGTTGGGGGGGCTCAATTTCTTAGCCCTACTCTATGGATCAATAAATGTCATATATAACTCTGGTCACATCATGATGAATGCTGCTGCTACAGGTCATGTCTTTGGGAAAATGTCACCATACGTTCCATTAAGAATTGCAATAGCGTTGGGGTCATTGGCGCCTATGATTCATGCTGCTGGTTCCTTTGTATCGGTAGGACAAGCTTCTGGGATGTATGTAATCGTCCATGGTGCGGGAGCAGCTGATGTATTCTGGAAAGCTGGAGTAAATGATTATGTGAATCATACTGGAGCGCAAATAGCGTCTACGAATGTAGGTGAAGTGTTCTCAGTTGGAGAAACTATGGTTTCTATGCTTTCTTGTGCTGAGTTGTTTGAAAGCTCAAATGATAGAAAATTCACTTTAAAATCGATTAATTCAAATGGGACATCTAGCATATTCCCAACCGACTCATTTCCATCATTTTCACGAATCAGCTCAATGTACCCTAATTCAAGCGGGTCTTCTTCTTCTCTTAATTATGTCGATGAGCCTATAGGAAAGAATGGGGCTGAAAATACTGGCGCTATTTTAGAATTTCGTGGAGGAGCCTGTGGTTCAATCAGGTTTGATTTCGCCCGTAAACCTACTGCTAGCTCATCAGTGGAGCAAAAGCTTGCATATTACTCGAACTACTACGGTACAGAGGCTACGTTCACTTTCATGTCAGAATTACACACGCTTGTATCGAGTATGTTATCGCGGCTGAAGAACGCAGATTTATCAAAATATGTAACGGCAATGCGAAGAAGTGATGACTCTTATTATCGTGAATATTTACTCAATGAATTAGGCTCTAAAGAGTTAGCTGAAAACCTATTCAAAGCGCACGTTGATTTAGCAATGTGTAAGTCTAAAGTTGTAGAGCGCGGTTATATGGGGGAGTTATCTCAGTCTTGGCAGGGTCAATATGAAGCAAGTCGTTGCGGTAGTTCTAAAGCGAATATCAGCATATCAGGCTCATCCTCGCTGGTCGAAGAATTAACAGAAGGGGGCTGGATGATGGCTCCTCTAGCGTTTAGCCGTATGAATGGAATGATGCAATTAGCTTCATCTGGAGTAGGTTTTTCATTAGACAATGTAATGAGTACAAATATACCGGAAAGAACCAGTTTCTGCCGTTCTGTATTCTCATGGATTCCAAGTATAAACCTTTTCGATTCATCTCTTGATGATGAAATAGATGAAGCAAACGAATGTAAGACGTATTGGCTGGCAAGCAATTTTCCAAAGTTCACTTGGGACTTAACTGAACAACTTGCAATGAGTGGAGACATAAAATCAGATTGGCCTGAGGCGCAGAAGTTGAATAACTGGTCCGCACTAATGGCCGTTCACTCGACAAATGAAAACGCAAAAGCAGCGGCGACTGGCAACGAGTCTGCAATAGTATCTGTTGCTTCCGGAATATTAAGCTCAGCTCTAAGCCTTGGTAATTATAATGGTAATCTGGCATCTGCAATAGAAACGCCAGGGATGAGCGGCATTGACTATGATGGAGCTCTATTCGACGTTACAGGGTCTACAAATGCTTTGGCGTTATTATCTACGTTAGGTGAAGCGCTTAAGAACATTTGGTACATCGTTGTATTGGCAACTGAAGGCGCAGATGTCATCAAAGGTGCCCTCGAGAGTTCTGCTTTGTCAGCTCCATTCGCTATACCTTTGGCCTTCTTCGTTAAAACAGTCGCTCCACTGGTTGTATCTAGCCTTATCGGTGCTTTTATTCTAGGTAATGTATTGCCAATGGTGCCAATAATTACATTCCTATTTGTTGTTACCGCTTTTTTCATCATTTGTGCCGAAGCTCTGGCAGGCATTGCCCTGGGCAGTGCTTTATTAGCCTCTGCTGCAGGTGAAGGGCTAATGGCTGTTCATGGTCTAAGAATGGCAGCTCTCTACGGAGCCATATTCCTGAGGCCGACTCTTCATGTAATTGGATTAATGCTTGGTTTTGCAATGTGTAACCTCAGCTTAGCTTTCCTTAATAGCGTTTGGTGGAAGTCCATTGGAGTTAACCTACCCTCCTCTTGGGATCTTTTTGATTTAGTGATGCTTACAGGAGGATATCCAATCGTTCTATTTGGTTTACTTGTTTATTGTCTAAAAGCTCCGAACTTATTTGCCAACAATTTAATGTCTTGGGTTGCTACAGATGCTATTGGTCAATTTGGTGATTCTGATCAGTACCTATCAGCAACGAATGGTACCTTCAACAAAATGTCTGATGCTTTTAATGGTTCACTTCAAAAACAACAACCTCAACAGGATCAGCAAGGCAATGGTAATAATGGCAGTGGTAATAACGGAAATGGAAACACAGGAAATGGTGAAAAGTCTGAACGACCACCAAGTGCAAGCAAATAGGACTATGTAATCTATGATACTTTCAACTTTTTTTAAAAACGCCACAAGCAAGACCCCAAATGATTGGACATGGAATATGTTTAGACTGAGGTTTTGGACTGAGTGGGTTCATATAACCCCTATAGATAGAGCTCTGGAGAGTATTCATAATGAATACAGGCTCCCTGGAGGCCTACTAAATGAAATAAAGTCTGCAAGAGATTATCAGCAATCTTTTGACCCTTTAACGTCCCTGCCTTATCTAGACTCATACACCGAAGTCAATAGAGAGTACCTACTGAAACATGGTTATAGCTTGTTTGAATCGAGTGTGTTTTCAGAGGCTAATGGAAGTGTTCCTGATTTTAAGAAAGACAGTAATCGTTTGTTGGTTCTAAAACACGAGGAGCGTCCCAGTGATTCTAATGAGCAGCTAGCAAACGATATGCTTGAAATTAGCCCTCATCTACCTCAGTTGACAGCCTCTGAATCAGCGAACCGTTTGATTTTAAAAAAAGGGGAAGATGGACGGTATGATTTAACCATTCAGCGTACCGAAGTGAAGCCAACTACGTACATGGAACTTGTTAGAGCTGTCCCCGCCCATATGAAAATGGTTCCGTTCATGGAGACCCCCGTACACTTCAATCTTGTACCTTTCGATGAGGTTGTTAAAGCTGGTTTCGACATGAATGATGAACAGGTTGAAGGCAAAGCCAGAAACCTACAGCTGTCTATTTGGCTAACGCTATTTTTCGTATTGGCTTTTTGCTTCTTCGCTGTAAACAGTGTTGCCAAATTCATTATTGTAACGATAGTAACCTCGGAGGTTCAATTTAGTTACCTAATGACATCCATGTATTTGACCTTGCTAAGTGCATTTACTTCCTTTATCTATTTTCATTACCTGCATTTATATTGGCAATATGACACCAATCGCTTTGGTTCTGTGTATTCATTTTTAGTTGCCATCAAAAAAGATCCTATGCGTTTACTGCCACTTTCCAATAAAGCCGAGGTAAATCATGTTTAAAACCTTTGTGATTTACAAGTTACCTGAAGACTTCAACTTGGACCCAAATCTGCACTCTGAAATGTTTGAGAAACTGAAAGCGAAGCCTTTGACTGGTGCGATTAAGACTAAATATGGCTGGGCTGAGTTACTGCAATCAAATAAACCTTACATTAAGCTAGAAAACGATTACATTTTTCGTATAGAAAAGCGCTTTAGGTCTGTTGCATCTAGTACATTGGACGAAGCTGTCAGGCAGAAAATGATTCAGCTTGCACAAGATTCCCCCAGGACATGGGGAGTAAATGCCAAGGTTTCTTCACAAGATGTCAAGAATTTACGTGAAATGTGTGAAAACCTTCTTATACCGAAATCGCTTACACGTTTCAAAGATATCATTGTTTGGTTTAATACTGAGCTAAAGTTTCTTTTTATCGGTTCAAGTGGAAACAAAGAAGTTGAAGCGATTATTGATTTATTCAAGCTTACATTCAAAACATTTCCTGCGAGCCCGCTAACAGTTAATAATGATGTTTCGAGTGTATTTACTAGTTGGCTTAGCAGCCTGGAGTTACCGCCTACGTTGGCAATTAAAAATGGTGATATTGCATTTGAGAATAGAGCGAACGGTGCGAACAAGGTGAGATACAGTAACCAGGATATTGAGTCAGATGAAATCAATGCTAATTTACTAGCGCAAAAGCGCCCACTTCAACTATCTTGCGAATGGAACGCCACTTTAGGGTTTACTGTTAATAACGAATTAAAGTTTTCTAAGATCAAGCAACTAGGGCTGTTAAAAGAGAAAATAAAAACGGCCAATAAGGAAATGGAGATCAATAATCCCGCCCAGGAGATGGAAGCAAAAAGAGTTAAAGATATGACCTCCTACACTTTAACTCGACTGTCAATATTGAACCTTATAAAAGAAATCTTACCTTCATTAAATAGCTCAACTGGATTCGCTGGTGGTGCACAATCGAATACATCTGAGCTAATAGAGGGATTTGTTGAAAGCATTGATTGATGTATAAGGGCCATGATCTCGTGTTTATCGTGAAGAACGCCACGTAGATGAGCTGAAAACAAGAAACGTAATTTAAGGGGAAATGATGAAATTGAAAAGCATATTAACATTAGCTATCGCACTGCCTCTTTTGAGTGCTTGTGACCTTGTAGATGATTATAACGAAATGGTCAATGAGCAAATGGCTGATATTACTATCTACATCTCACCTGTAGCTGAGCTACAGATTGATGATAGTGAAATTGGTTATGTTCATGGATTCGAAGAGTGCCCCAACGAGTCCGTAAATTGGTTGTTTGGGTACTCTCATTCAGTTGGAGGCAATAATTGCATCAAAATAGATCCTGAAAATGAAAACATCAAAGTGCGAGTTATAAACGACCAAGTTAACTTAATTGAAACATGGAATGTATCTAGGGTTGGTGATGCCGTTTCACTAACTAGACCAAACGGCTTCAAAGTCCGTGAACCATCTAACCAGTCGTAGGGGGAAAAGGATGCCTAAGCCTCGCGGTAGGTTTATCGGCCACAAGCAGTTTGCTGTCGATCCCAATTGGGTTAAAAGCCAACAAGAGATTCGAGCTATCAAAGAGCGAAAGCGTTTTGTTGAGTGGTCGAAAAACTGGATTACGGTAACTCGACTAAAAACAGATCGATTGTGGACAGATTCAGCTATCAAGAAGTGGCTTGGCGAGCCAAAAAACCAAGCAAAATACAAAGTATTTGCTGTGGAAGATGTTAGAAAAGCTGAACGGAAAAAAGCGTTTAAAGAGTGGTTAGCACCTCGACTAGATAAAAAGCTGGCAACTAATCCACACTTTAAAATCAAGAAAATTGGAACTGTATAACGACCAAGGGGAAAATATGGTTATGTATAGCACTCAAGCTATAGAGAACATTAGAAAGTCATTCAATCTCTAGCAAACTATTGGACAGAGCCGATTAAGGGCAACCTGTCAGACCTAGTCACATCGAGATAAAGAAACTCACAGATTGCATTCAGACTAATTCAGATAATGGCTCTTTTTTCATTGTCTTAATCGAGGTTCATTGTCTTCAAAAGCCTGTTTACTGCATAGTAGATGTAAAGCCCTAGTTGACTCCCTAAAAAGAACCACCACCAGACCAAGTACAAATCAATTACATCGAATTTACCAAACAATACCTGCTCGAAATCTAACATTGATTCTGTAAGTGGTCTTTGTGCACCCGGCAAGCCTAGCCTATCAAATGGTACATCACTAAACTCAAGATAACTTAGTAACCAAACGGGCATATATAGAAACACTTCTGTATCAGCAATTGATACTGCTATAGCACGTAGATACTCATATCCTTTGTATAGTATTAAAAGGCCACCAAGGCCGATTAGATAGTGATTGGGTTTAAGGAGTTTCTCTGTTACGTATGATAAAGGGATTAGGACCGTCCTTACGAGCTTGCCCATTACGTAGTGAACGACTCCTGTAGTTACATAAAAAAGTAGAGCCGGAGTACGAAGAATTCCAAAGAAGATAGCAAGAAGTAGGTTCATAGGGCATACCTTAAGCTTAGTCTATAATATATTATAGTTTGGTATGCCCTGGAAGGGAAGATATTTAAGGGTAATAGCAATAGATAGTTGCTAGTGCTCGGTTTTCTCTAGGTGTTTCCCAAAGTTTAGTTTTGAAATTATACGAGTAAAGGCGGACAAGAAATTGTGAGCCAGATGCATTTTTTGTAACACCGATTCGGTTTAATGAATAGTCAGATACGACTACACCGTTCGCTGAGTGGTAACGCTTACTATCTTGCCAGTCTACAACAATTCTATTTGCCGCATAACCTGCACCATCACCACAATTTACACCTTTAATTGCACCAACTCCGTTTATTGTAGCGGAACCTTGGTGAACATATTTACTTGTTAGGTTTGAGAGAGCTACACCCCCTCTCGATGTCAAACGAATGTCTCTTGTTCGAGAAACGCCATTTGGGTCAAAAAACATTGAGGGGTCATTGAAATCAACAACGGCTCCAGGGACATAAAGAGAGCCATTCTCTAGAGTTGATATGTTTGAACCAGTACCGATTGCCAAGCCCCCTGCGAAATTATTCATTTGCGATGAGTTGGTTTGGTTGATTCTATTCCGTACTGTAGCTTGGTCTATTGTTGCTGAGCCTATACTAGCTGTATTTATATCGCCGTTATTGATGTCAGCTCTATTAATATCAGCACGATCAATGTCAGCGTTATCGTAATCAAGGTCAGTGCCGCGAACACTAGTTAAGTTTGCAGAATTGGAGCGTAACGTGTCAATAGTACCGGAGTTCGCGTCTATGGAATTAACGTTGAGGTTGTTGAGGTTGCTGGTTCCATTCAAATCGAGTCTAAATACAGGGTTTTCTCGGTCCACAATGCTAGATACTTCAAGGCGGTCCATATTATCGACATCCTGTCCATTCCAGTCGATTGTAGCTAACGGTGAGTTTGTACCATGGATACTCAGGTCATCAGAGAAGCTTGTGCCCCAAGTGATATCCATAGTAATGATACCTGTATCAAAGTCGCAATCCACTTGCGAGATTGAGGTGCCTGAATTTAGGTTTGCCAAACCTCCACCAGCAATTCGGGCTATAGTACATGAACGTTTGACTCCGTTTTCACCAGAGAAGTCAAATCCCCGAGTTTCAGCAGTATTTGAGACAGTTAATTTGAGTTCGACCTGGGTTCCATCATTTGTAACTTCAGTTTTGTATTGCATGTTATCCCCAATTCTAGGGGAATCTTCGAAGTCACAGAATAGGAACTCAGATGTTTGGGTACCACCACAGGTGTTTGGCTTCAACCACATTGTTCCAATGTGCTCAGCACCGTTTTGGAAGGGTTGGCCCGGCTGATTCCATTGGGCTAATGAGCCACTTTGTCTTGAGGCATTCTTGATAGCATGAAGCAGCGTTGCTATACGCTGCCCTTGAAGTTGGTCTACTTGAGATTCGTATTGATCACTTTTCATCATGAGGTAAGTGGACATGATGATACTTAAAGCGACAGTAGAGGCCAATATGCCAAGTTGAAGGAAAAAGCCTCTTTGTCTTTTGATTGAGGTTCTAGGCAGCATATTGGCCACTCTTATTAATAATGATTAACGGTTGATGAATGTGATTGCTACTTCATCGCCAGATGCACACTGTGTTTTAAGAGTGTCATTACCATCAATTCGCGTACCTTCAACCTGGATCTCAACGAAGTTTTGGAATACACGACCAACGAGTAGGTTACACTGATCTGTTTCTACATTTGAGAAAGTGAAAGTGAAGAATTTACCTGTACCAGTAGTTGTAATCCCATCACGGTTAGTCGCGGTGTCTACGCTTCCACAGGTCAAGCCATTATCAGAAAAAGGTGTGGTAAATTCATCTTGGGTTGCACTTAACCAGCTTGAAGGCCAGATGTTTTTGTCGTAACAGTCAGTGTTGTTAACAGATGCGTATGAACCAAAGCCACCCACTGTACGTCGTAGTTCGTCCGATGCTTGTAGTAGAGCTGACTCAGCATCGTCAACAAGTTTACCCGCACCTGAATCCCCCATAGTTGTAGCAATACCGACAACCATAATGCCCACGAATGCCAGGACTAATTGAAGCTCTGTAGATAGAAATGCACCTTTACGTTTTGCATGAACGCGGTTTAGTTTCTTTGAATATTGTTTTTTTGGTTTAAATAACATAGCTATTTTCCTCTTTGAAAGCTATTGGATTTTATACATGATTGGCATATATCAATCAAGTGGAATATGGTTTTCACAATTTGTTAATTTTATTATCAAACTTAGTTAAGGGTTTGACCAATTGAAGAAATAGAAAGGCCAACTATGGCGTTTACAGTTAAAACTGCCATCATGCAACCGAGCATGATCCCTGTCGTAAGCTTTTTTACTAGCATTTCAGTGTTAGCAAATACTTCTTCGGTGATATCGTCTAGTTTATTAGTAAAGTCAGAGGTTGTAGCATACGACTCAATCTCAATTCTTGGTTCTCTACTAAAGAAATCACAGGCGAGTGCTTGCCCTTCACTCTTTCCTCCAATCATATTAAGACGCATTTTTTGGCACCAATGTTTTACATATGGCGTTGAGTGGGAACCAACAAGCTTTAGTGCTTCTGAAGAGGGCATCCCGACTTTCAAAAGAGCATTGAATGTTTGTAGGGTTATAGCGGAATTAATCGCGTCAACAACATTCCAAGGTGGTAATTTAGTTAATCTCCGATTAATTTGATTGGGTAAACTCCAAACTACCCAGGTCCCGTATATCACCAATGTGCCTGTAATAAATGGGCTTAGCTCGTATACAGTTTTTGTAAACTCTCTTGCAAATGTCATAATAGGAGTTGGTTTTATATTAAGCCCCTTAAACAGCACAGCATAGATGTATAAGTGTGCAAGACTACAAATCAACATAATCAAACCAACACCTATAATTGGACCGACTATTCCTAAAAAGCCAGCACCTCTCATTTGTTGTTTTCTTTGTAATTGGCTGACACATATGCGTATTACTTTGTATGCTGCAGTTTTCTTCTCGATTGCGTAAGCAACTCCAATAGTGGTTTTATCAAAGAATGGTGCGAGCATGTATGAGATAACTGGTCTGTATCGGTACCGGTCTGCAAGATATTTTACGAACTTTGTTTCTTGGGATTTTGGTTGTTGGGACTTATATGCTTCATAGAGGGAGTCCAATACATTTACGATTGAATCACCATCTGCTAAACGTGATGCAATTTTCTCTAGAAGTTGAGACTTTCTCTTTGAGCCCACACGAAAGTTTGTATACTTTAGCTTTAAGGTATCAATGAAGTCATCACTAAGGTATTGACTCTTTATTCTGAGCAACTTTTGGTTAATATCGTTTTCCATTAATTAAACCTCTGGGTGGTAGAGAGAAACATTTAGCTCTTCACGATCTAATCGAGAGACCACAAGTTGATCGATTTCACGTTCTATCATCTCAGGGTCCAATACCCCTTTGCACATTTTATAAATTGCGTGCTCTAACTTAGTAAAACCACCAGTGTTTAGCCAATGAGCTTTAGCCAAATCATCTTCGTTTTTAGCCCATAGGTTTCTGATTGTTTGATCTGGCGCCAAGACTTCAGCTACAGGTGTTCGTCCAACACGGCCATCTACAGAATAATTACACTCTTCACACCCACCTTGCTTTGCGAAACGTATGTTCGGCAGGTACTCAAGTAACTCTAGGGAAGATAAGCTTTGTATTAATGAATAAACTAATGGAGAGTTATTCGGAAGCTCATCATAACTTCGACTACAGGACGGGCACACGGTTCGTACTAAAGACTGAGCAATGATGACAGTTAGGGTGTTTGATGATTGATAGACTGATCTAGCTACTCCGAAACCGTCCAAGCGACCTGGTACATCACAAGAAGATGCGGCATGTATTGTTGAGAAACATACATGGCCAGTTCGGGCAGATTCAATTGCAAATTTTGCTGAATTGTAGCAACGTATTTCTCCTGTACCCATGATATCTGGGTCTAGTCGCATGAAGCTTTCGGAAATTCGTTCAAACTGCTTGGTTAATGTGTTCATTTCATTATCAGAAGCGCTAGAGTTATCTTCTAAGTTAACTTGTGAAACGCCCTCTAAGTTCATCTCGATAGGGTTTTCGGCAGTAACAAACTTCCGAGTAGATTTGTACAGGTCTTGTAAGTAATCGATAACTGAATACATGGACTGGGTCTTACCAGAACCTGTAACACCAGCAAACAGTATATTTCCTTGTTTTTTACTGGAGTGTTTTTTAATCAACAGCGTTTGAACTGGGTGATATCCAGCTTTATCTAGCTTTCTTATAGAGGATTTCTCCCCTTTACTGGTAATCCTGCATACTAGATCTCCACCGCCCTCAGTTTCTCTTGGTGCAAATTCAACACGCATTTCAATTTGAGTATTGTTATACGTGTAGATAAATTTACCAGATTGAGGTTCTTTCCAGCTTAGGTTGTTACCTTGGATGCTAGAGCCGGATGCTTCATCCCCACCGATGATGTTGTAAGCAACATCAACCGTCTCGTAAAGCCTATCGTATGTATATTCTTTGAAATCAATTAAATCGCCATCTACACGTATACGTACTAACGTGTTGCCAGGTATATTAGATACTTCAAAGTGAATGTCTGACGTTGCAGGGTGTGATTCTAAAACAGACGCAGTGATCGCTTTAAAACTTCTGCCCTCATCATCTTTAGATTGGTTTTCTTCAGAGCCCATGAAGATGACATCAGCAAGTAATAGGATTAGGTCTTCTGAGCACTTAAGATTAATGACTTTTGTATGAGTATGATCGGTATATCCCAAATCATCTCTGATAGTCGCTCGAACTTGTGTGATTGACTTTGAAAAGTCTTCTGTCATTAAGACGGTAAGGTAGTTGTATCCTTCATCCATACCTTGAATATGGCCATCCGAAATAAGGAATTTTTTACCATAAGCTGGATGTGCCACTTTGTCCTTGTCAATGATACCACCTAAGGCCCAAGGAAGTTGTTCTCTAGTGTCGTATGTTAAGTCGTTAAAGAAGTGTGAACTAGAGCTACTACGACTACCAAAGTATTTTATTAAATCACCAGAAATTGAATCTGACAAAATGTCGTATTCGTTTGCGCTGGATTCTACAATGCTGGTTGCAGGTCTATACTCTGCTAAGTTAGTACTAGTCATGAAATTCTCACTTGAACATTAAACCTTGAGAGGGAGAGTCATTAATTAATGTAGGCGCCGGGGCTCCAAACATACTTGATTCTGAAAGCTCCCCAATCTTCTGCTCGATAATACGGTCTCGGAATGTTTGCGCTTTCTTAAAGCGGTCAATTGCTTCGTCAGAGGTTTTAACCGTGATATGTCGTGCTCTTGATTTGTCCATTTTGTGAGTTGAATAATCGAAAGGCATGACTACAGCGCCTTGAAATGACAGTGAATCTACATACCAGTCCCCAAAGCTCTCCCCTTCTTTTAAAGTTTGGATAGCCCCCTTATGCCAAAACTCACCTTTCAACTGACCAGCTATCTCATAAATATCTGTAACGAAGATTTGTTTTTCCATTTCGTTTAGCAGAGCATTAACTTCAGCTTCTCGTTGAGCTCTACGCTTTGTCCTAGTCTCCTCCTGGAATTTTGCTAAACGCTCTTCATCCGATGCCTTCTCTTTTTTCGGTTCAGGCCCACCGTTTAGTAATTTGTTATTTTCTATCAAAAGCTGCTGATACTGATTGTCAAGCATTAACATCTTATTAGCATGCTCTTTTTGGGCTCGTATCAACTCATTTTGCGAGAGTGATTTGTTTTCCTCTATAGAGAGGCTTCGTTGTTTTTGGATGTCTTGGTAAGTCTGCCCGGATTGATCATTTGCAAAAGTTGTAAAGCTCAACAATTGGGTCGCGATGCATAGGGTAATAGTATTAATTTTCACGTAATGAAACCTCTTTGTCTTGTTGATTAAGAATGCTACTTTCGTGTATGTACTGCATCTTAAGAACGATCTCTTCTGTTTCCAGATTTATCGAAATGCTCTGTATAATCATGCTTTTAAATTTGTCGATATCGTTAGCTAGTTGGTCCAAATAGTTAAATGCCCAACCAAACCCACTTAACGAAAGTTGTACATTCACAACGGTGTAATCTATTTGTGGGTTTCTTACTTCAGTGGAATATGTTTCGTTTTTAAAAGGGATCTCCCTTTCTGTTTTGCGGTTTGCTGAAATCGCTCCGTACAGTCTTCCTTGTGTCTTCTCTGCTTGTTGCTGAATGAAGGTTAGTAAGTCTAGGTAGTGGCCGTGAGTTTCCTTTATGAAGATAAAAGCGTCACTTTCATCAAAATAATGGTCTGGTTTAGGAAGCGGTACTATTTGAGACGTAGTAATCTCTTCTCCAGAGAGTGAATAAGTGATAGTTCCATCGAATTCGATGTTGTCTCTAAAATTGGCAACCGTTGTCCCTCCGTTTTTCCACAAAACGGTCGTCTCATGAAAAAACTCTTGGTCTGCTGGTTTGTCTACTGTTGATGAGTCTCTAGTAATGATTCCTTTGGTAACGAGATCGACAGTCATTGGGAACCATCCACCAACATCAACAGGAAGAGAGTTAATATAGGCTTTAAGGTTCAAAATGACCTTTTTAGGATCTGATGCGGTTAAACGTTGAGTAAGCCATTTTGCTTCCTCTTTAGTTGCATTTGCCTTGTCTATTCTCTCGATTTTTTTATGATTCAAATCGTTTTCAGCTTGCTTAGCTAGAGTACTGCTTGATGCTTTCTTCACCATTGAATCTATGTCAGGAATTACATACTCTTGCTTGGAGTTAGATTTATATACCTGCACACCTATCAAAAATATAATTCCAAGAGCCACAAATACGATGTGGGATGGTTTTATCTTTGATAGGGGGTTTGTGTTGAGTAGCTGCTCAATTGTTTGAATTTGAGCGAACTTTTCATTAGGTACAGCTTCACATATGACGTCATATGAGTGCTGTTGGTACTCTGAACGTGACTCTTCAAATAGTTCTGAGATATTTTCTGTTATCTCATTAGGGACTACATAGCGTAATTTTACGTGATGAAGATCGTACATTTGATAATGGTCGAAGATCTGTTGGATAACTTCTTCCACCGTTTCAAATACCAAATCATTCTCACCACCAGCTGGGCACTTATCAATTACCAAAAGATACCAATATTTACCGGATGGTAGCTTTTGTATGAAGAAAGCATTCGGGTGATCGACACAAATAGCGCGAGCGACGATTGCCGCCGCGCTGTAGTATTTTGTCGTTATGCTTTGAGCGAAACCGATTGTTGATTTTGGTGCATCATCAATTGTTGACCCTTCAACAATTACTGCATTTGTAGCGTCGTATTTGTTAACCAGATTTTTGATATGGATGGTCTTATCGGATTCTGAAACCTCGTACCAATCTAAACCGATGTAGTGCCTATCAAATCCAAGTTCTTCTAGTGACTGCATAAAAGGACCTAATTGGGTTAAACTTTTTCGATATGAGGCGTGATAATTACTAGCATCACTGAGCGTGTTTTAGCATTAGAGTCATTGCCACCAAACATCCATAGCAAATCGCCTAGAACTGACTGGTTTTGGCCATTGTCAATCACTTGCTCGAACCCAGTCATAACCATTGTTTCGCCTGAACGGATATTTCTAGCGCTAACCATGGCAGTAACAGTTCTGTCTGTTAGTTGAAGTTGTGTATTACCAACTTCTAGTGGGTCAATTGCATTTAAGGTACTTACATCAGTTACGATACGGACAGCAATTGTTCCATCTGAGTTAACACGTGGTGAAGCTAAGAAAACAATACCGTTTGTTGTTGTATCTGTGCTTGCAGATTGTGTTACAACATCACCAGATACACTTTGGTCGATTTTATCCGCATATTTCTTTTCATTTACGAACTGGACTGGAATAACATCATTGTTTGGTACAGTTGTCGTAATTGACTTTTTAAGCGAAAGAGATTTAGTCCCCTGAAGAGCCTTCAATGCCATTTCAGTGCCTTTGAAGCTACCATCACCGATACTCAGCCCTAAACCACCTAACTTAGCTGCATCACCAACTGGAACTCCATCGATTTTAAGTTCGAAGTCATTCTTAGCGTATTTAATAGATTGCTCAATGCCGTAATTTGATTCGTCTGTAGTGATCAGTTCCCATAGCTCTATATCGAGCCTGATCATCTTTCCAGCAGTAGAATTTGACTCATCAATAAAGTTCTCAACAATTCGCAGCTTTCGAGGTGTGTCAGTTACAGCAACCATACTTAGTGCAGGTAACACTTCTACTTTTGCATCTTCAGAAGCAATGGATTTAATCCCCTTGAGGAGTTGGTCCATTGGTTTCCCTAGGTCACGGTCAAATGAATATGAGTGAGAACTCGAAGTTTGAGAGCTTGTCCCCTCGCCTTGCTGACCACCGCTAGTAGACGAATTGATACTTGATTTTAAAGTTGTACTACCAGCATATTGGTCGATCCGAAAGTGTCTAGTTTCTTGTCGGTAAAAGGATACACGACCATCAGATTGGTATTTCCACCATAGGTTGGTTTTTGCTGCGATAGCATCCAACACTTGCTTTAAAGCAACGTGCTTTTCAAAGTTCAGGGAAATAGACACTTTTGCGCCATCTAATAGTGACCCTTTGTTCGTATCTGTATAAAGTGCCGAAACGTCTAAATCATCACCAGTAGAATCACTTGTACCACCGCTTGCTTTGGAACTTCCAGAGTCTTGGTTAAGATACTTGATAGCGTCGCTAGTAAAGCTAATGTAAACCCCATACGAGGCATACTTATTGTTCAAATAGTCAATCGTGTCGCTAAGGGGTTTAGAGCGATATGACATGAATTTACTCGGGGTAAGAAAAATCTCTGGAAGGTCTTGCCTTTCTTTTAACTTGAAAGGTTCCCCAAGAATAACGTAATTATTGTCTTCGCTGTAGACGCTCTGATCTATACCGGGTTTAAGTCTGTGTTTTTGAATCGTCTCAGTGGCAGCGTCTGCCTGTGCTGTCGCAACTCTATTGGCATCTTTACCAGGAGTACTACAACCACTGACAAGCGCGATAATGGTTAGTGTGAGAGCTTTAAGTTTCAATGTGTTGTTCATTACTGGTAAGTCCCTTTTTCAGTAGAACCGCCTTTTAGGATATGAGCAGCACCAATTTCAGGGCTGTAACTAATCCACAGTGGTTCTTTTGTTTTTAACGTCTCCTTAAGCACTCTATCTAAGACTCCGTCTCTTCCTGTTAGGTCACCAATCAATACCGAACGTGATTTAACAGGGAAGTCGTATTTAGAGCCCCAAATAATGTCGATATTGGACTTTGTATTCCAAACCTCAAAGTTCTCTTTGAGTGACAGTTTAGGGTCTAATGTCCAGAGTTTTGGTGTTCGTGTCTGAAGGTACGTAAGGTGTTCACGATTTTTGGATGCAGCCAACACTCGTTCTTGTTCATTTAGAACAATATAAATACCGGAATTTAGTTCCTGTATCTTAGCAACAGCACTGCGCCAATTAGGTGAAGGTACCCAGGCTAATTGGTGGGAAGAGATGCCTGGTCCAATATTTACCCGCCAACCAGCTGGTGCTAAAGCATTCAGTATTTCGTGAGCAGGTAATTTATTTTGGTAACCGACTTTAGATTGGATGTCGTTTAAACCATAAGCGGTATCTGACTCGTATTCAGTAAATACAACCCCCGCTTGCGCGCTACTCATCACGAGTAAAGGTAAAATTAATCTTAATTTCATCATAGTAACCCCTATTATTTTGATAAATATACGTCATTTTCGGATAACAAACAACAAACGAAGCTGTAAGGTAACCTACGAATAAGAACAATTTCTTATCGGTTATCTGGCTTCCAAATTTCGTTTTTTCGATATGGCAAGTTGTTGCCTTGGTTGTATTTTGACAGGAGGTGTATAAAAAACTCTAATGGTGTCCTTTTGGTAAGAGAGATTAAAGACATTAATACATAGAAAACACACATGGCTTTAAGGTAGTTCCAGCTGAACATTATTGGCAATGTCAAAACCGGGACGATAGTAGACCCGTCCATAAGTAGGAAAAGTGGTCTTTTCATCGCATTTTGTACCGCTTTTCTATCCAGCTTCGGTTTATATTCCATTATTCTGATTCCATAAGGAGATATTCTGGCCCAATTTCACTGTTGTGATATAGGTTTGCGATTTGTTGAGAAAAGGTAAGCTCTTGTTCCTTTAGGTGCCTTCTTACTACTACAGATATCTCTGTGTCAGATTTACACTTCAGCATTTCTTCTCTGATTTCTTCAGTTAGATATAGGGTTTCTCTAACAGCAATCCTTTCACCGTCGAGAGTTCTAACTAGTATCTGAGCGACAATGCCAGAGAGTTGACTAATAAAACCAGCTAATACAGCCAGCTTATTCTCTCCATCTATCATATTGTAGATGCGGCTCATCGCTGTCTCGCAAGAGTTTGCATGTATTGTAGCCATCAAGAAGTTGCCAGTGTTAGAAGCGTTAAATGCGTTTTCGATTGATTCTTTACTTCGTATTTCGCCCTGAACGATGATATCTGGACGAAGACGAAGAGCAGCTTCAAGGCCTTGATTAAAACTTTGAACATCGGAGTCTGTTTCAACTGAACCTACTTCATGAACTGAAATACTGTTACCAGGAGCAATCTTTACTCCCTCATAATTAATTTCAGGTGGGTCCTCAAAAACTAAGATATGCTTACCAAGGCTGGGAGTTTTTAGCACTGAAGTTACAATTCCGGCCATAGTAGTTGTTTTGCCTGTGCCTACCCCTCCCACAAACATAAGAATACCTTTACGGTTATGCTTTACAAGATTGACTAGCTCCGGCTCTATACCCAAAGATTCTGCGTCCTTTGGTGTTTTAGGGTTCAACCTACCAACCATCTTATAGGTCTTTCCATATTCAAGTGACCTTGAGGTAATAGCTGCAATGCGGAAACTCCTAATCTGAGATTGATCATTGGGGTTTTTGGTAACGAATGCAAAAAACGTAGGAGTAGCTGCATTAACATTGTTAATCAGCGATTTTTTGGTGCCGAGCATATATTCAAGAATATTACGGCATGCGTTAGGTTGCATTTGTTTATCAGTGATTTCCCTGATTTGCCCGTTTACATCGATTCTGATTCGATAGTTACAGTCTATTAAAATGTCTGAAGCACCGTACTCAATTGCTTTCCATATGACAGTTTCGATATCTACTTGTGTCATTTCGCTTGAAACAGGTATTAATGGAATATCATTCATGGTAGGTGTCACTCTTCAACGAGAATGGATTTAATTTGGTCGTGAGTAAGGCCTTCAGTTTCTACTTTAGAAACAGCATCCCTACGTACAGAGCCCCTAGGGTCTTTTATTACTGGTGAAGAATAGAGATCAGAGTTTGTCTGCCAAACTGCCTCACCACTCAAAGATATGAACTGAGTGCCTAAACCTAATTGGTCTCCTTGTACCGTAATTCCTACATTTTCAATAATCATATCTGGCTTTTCTATATATCCGGACTCAACTAAATTCACGTAACGGATCATGGCTGTTGCGTCAATAAAAGCATTAATTACACGAGTTCTCATCTCAGCAATTGCTTGTTCTGAGCCCATGGCCCATCCCTCATCAAGAGCTGAGTTGAAGATCTCCAATTCTTCTGAATTTCTAGGTAAAAGTTCGTCAATTAATGTGGTCGGAGTAAGTGAATTTTTGTCGTAGAGATAGTCAGACCAATGCGGTTTCCTCAACACAGGCTTAGGTTGTTCTCTCAATCGATAGACAAGATTATCGGTCCTGATAATCGTAGCTTTTGTGTCTCGCGTTATCGCGGCATGAGCTTCTACTTTGTCTACCATACCTGGACGAAGGTACTTGGCTTCACCTGAACTTAGATTTGCAGAAGCGTTAATGAGATGCTCGAAAGGTAGCAAGCGGTCAAAGAGGTGAGACTTGCTATCCACTACATCTGTTAAGCGCTCCATCGTAGCTATATAACCATTCGCACTGCCAACTTCTTCAGCTCTTTCGCGGATCGACTCAATTCTGAGTGCCTCTTCACCATCGCTTACTAGTTGTTGTCTAACCTTTACATCTTTTAGTTCACTTAAGCTGTAATAGGTGCGCTTAGATTCATCTGCCAAAGTGGTAACACTGAAAAATAGACTAGCAATTAAACAAATAGCAGTATTGGTTCTCACGCTTTTGTCTCCAAGTATTTAACGACAATCGTCTTAAGTCGGTTATCGACCATGATGTCTACCTGGGCACCCTTTTCAGAGTCAATAATCTTTATTGCGTCGTTTATTGGTTGATCCTTCAGTTTAATACTTACAAACACGCCACCAGGTGGTTTTTGGCCATAAGTAAATACTCGATCAGAACCATAACCTACTGTCTCAGCAATACCTTTTACGGCAGTTTCGACTTCACAATCACAATTCCAGTCAACAACCTTTTCAAAACCAGGTAACAGCATTGTAGAGAGCATGCGCTCCTGCCTTCTCTGCTCAGGGCCTTTAAGTGCTTGTGCATGTGCACTTCTCGTTTTTGCTAACAATCGGAGCTCGTCAAGCATTTCAACTGCATATGGCTCAAGATCGCCAAAAGCCCTTTCTTCAGGGCTCTTTTCTAAGTGCCTTAAATCTTTGACTTCATTAGTTGCGCACCCAAGAAGTAGAGTAGAAGCGAATGCTATGCTAGAAAGCTTAAAGACGTTCATTTTGTTTCCTCTTCGTTGCATTGATGCAAAGTGTTTTAGCTGTATTCAGATTTGAAACAGTGATGATTGATTCATCCGTACTGATGTTTTGGTTAATGTCTGGGTGGTAATACCTAACTTTTTGATGGAAGGCTTTCTTGATTTCAGAAATATTGAGGGACGTAATAGGTAGCCCTAATAATTTGAAAGCCTGAACTTCTTCTTCAGAGAAGTTAAATGGGTTTTGTTCATTCAGAGTCGGAGAACTTTGAGATCTACTCGCATTAGAGGGTCTTTCCATCTGAGAGGAAATTGAGTTTGTATAACCAAACCCACGTATCTTCGCTTGTGCTTCCTTTCTTCTAACCGATTGTTGTTGTTGCCGTTGCATAAAGTACAAATATGCGATGCCAAATAAGGCACTCGTGAAAACACCGAATGTATAACTCGCGGACAAATAATATGTAGCAGCGAAAGAAGTGATGAGTATGGAAGCCAAACCCAATATTTTTTCTTTAATTAGTTCGAACACAATAAGATGTCTAATAGCAAATAATAGCATAAATCTATGCCATTTTTGTCTAAAATACAATAGCAAAAGCTGCTAGCATAGGCTTATTATTGAGTCAAATGTTAGTTTCAATTTGCTAGTCTCAGAAGTGATATCGGTTCAATAGACTAATTACTCAACAAATTGTAGAAATATTTGCGTAATGCGACCTACAAATAGGGATATAGCTCACACATATGCAACAAATGATGAAAATTTATTTAAGTTTCACTCTTCATGGGTAAAAATTAGACATAACGGCAGTTAATGTTTAGATACAAGTCACATGATTATTTGCGTCTATTCTCAAAAATAAGAAAGTATTTATGGATAAGAATCATTACAGCGAACTGTTCTCCGACATATTCGCTACAAAACAGAATGAAGGTGGTGCGGCATATTTAATCAATCGTGAGGCTAATCTTGAATTAGTTTCACGGTTAGGTATTAATCATCGTGACGTTAGGCTTAATTCAAAAGAAAGCTATGTTTCAGACCGTAGCGCTAGGCTTTTAGAGAAAAAGTTAAAGGTAGCTCGAGGTTGGCTAGACGCAGAACATGAAATTATTAGCCAAACTCAACTTCTAACAATTAGAGCCAACAATGTTTCGGCGCTTATTGTTTCTCCTGGCTTTACTAAACAGTCAAAGCACTTTCTCTCTAAAATAGTTTCATCTACACCTATGAGCGGATATCAATTTTTGTTTGATGAAATCACTTTCGAAGAGCAGTCCTATTACTTACGTAAAATGGAAGAGTTCTTGGAAATTGAAAGAGCATGTCTTGATGATGAGGCATTTATGGAAGGGCTCTACTAGCGAGAAAAGTCGAAGTCATTATCAGGACGCTGTTGTTTGATACCAATGGCGTCCTTTTCATTTACTGGTCCAGTTATACAAGATTCTAGCCTCTGATTTATTGTTTGTTGACTAGGTTCAAGTACATTAGCTTTCTCAACACTCTTCAAGCTAATATGGTCAAATCTCCTGCCAAACTTTGTCTCAAATTCATTCAGAAAGAAATTGATATCTTGTACAGCATTTGGATTAACTTGCCATTTTGTTAGCAAACTTGGCAAATTTGTAAAACTGGTATTATCGAATTCACTTCTTCGAGCTGGTGGTATTGCACTTAGTCTGATTTGTAGAATGGTGCCGATCATTCTATTTTGTAGTTGGAGAATATCTTGTTGTTTTTGAAAGTTCTGACTTGAGAACTTTTCAACTGACACTTTGAGTTTTTCTAAATCCATTTTTTAGCCTAACTCAAGCTGTGCAAAGGCAAGTGGTCTAACAGATGACTGAAGAATAGCCTTCTTGAACCAGGTCATTGTCATATGATAGTCATAGTTACAAGACACGATTTTTTCAGCGTAGTGGTCATGAGGATAATTCATAGCGATTGACTTAAGGATTTCATAGTCAAATATTTCTAACTTTAGATCTTCAAATCGTTGATCTAAAGAGTTTTTAATTTCAGGTAGAGGTAGCTCATCACCGCTTTGAATTTTCTTTATGATTTTCTTGTCGTTTTCAAGAACATTTAAGAGCAAGTACTCTGAAATAGAAAGCACATAGCTTGTAAAATTTGGTAATGTCTTTAGAGAGATTGGGTTCATATATTTTTTGTTTTAAGCTTGTGCCCATCGGTTCTATTGATGGCAAAGGTAACTCCTCTTTGCTTCACCAGGAACCAGTCCAGTCTTTATAAATCTTGCTTATGTATCAATATAAGATATACATAAACAAGGGTATTTGCCATTTTTTTGACAACTAACGTACTACTTTGGGGGCGATATGAGTGTAAATTCATGGGAATTTCAACCAGACAACGAGTTTTCTGACATAACAGATGATCTGAATCATCAGGATGTAGTATCAGAAAAAACCTCAGATCGAATTGTTAATGTACACGATAAACACCTAAGCCCACAAAGTACAACTTTGCCAAGCAATGATGTCTGTTTGAACGCCTTTAATCAACAAAAGCAGGACGTTCGTCTATCTGAAGTTGGCGGCAAGTCACAATCAGTGCAACCTTCTGCCACAAAATCAAACGCTTACTTCCACCCAAATAGTCAAATTAATCTCTATAACAAGTCATTAAATTGTGCAGCGGTGATTCGATTAGGAAACATAGCTAACAACCTAATTTCAATTGTTGTAGACATTTGCCCAGAACATAACGGTCGCTCAAGTGATTGGAACAACAAAATCTCAGTTGCCTTTTCTCACACTGAACTTATTCAAGCTTATTCCCTATTTCTTCAAAACCTTAAATGCCTTGATTTCAAGTTAAAGTTTCACCAACAACAAACTGGGCCATTGTCTATAGGATTTAAAGAGAGCTCGATTTATGTAAGCACAATCATCTCCGGTAAAACAATAAGCCTTACAGGAAACATCGCCCAAAAGATAAAGTTTATGGCCCAATTAGAAGTGGCTACTAAACACTACTTCGCTACTGCGTTTCCAGATTTGGACCAAGAACGAATTCTGCGTCAGATAGCTTTGATTTAGTGTTTTTGTAGTTCGATATTTGAAGCTTCTAGGTGACCGGTAGCTCTCAGATATCTTTTAACAGTACCCATATTTGTCCAATCACCAATAGACATAAGGTCGACTGCATTCATCTTATGAACGACATGCCCATCAACTACCGCTCCACAACGTCCCGAATGCCCTGACCAACAACGACCTTTAAATACACTTTGTCGTTCATATGCTTTACGGAACAATCTAAGTACGGATACACCATTCATAGGTTTTAATGGGTCCTTAAGCTGTCCATTTTTCAGAATCCAACCAAAAATATAATATTCCTGATCTTCGACTGGACTTGAAGGGGTTACATGGTTGTAAAGCTCAACTCCTTTTTCTACAAGTTCAATATATTTCTTCACGATCCCTGCATACCTGCCAATGATAGACTTTTTGGGTGGCGCTGCAGATGTCTTAGATTTTGTCCTCACTATAGTGACAGTGTCACCAGAAATGATGACGTTTTTACGTTTTAAAGTAAAGATCTCTTCTTCTCGAAGAGCAGTAGAGTATGCAATGGTCATGTATGCTAGGTCTTTGAAAAGCTTTGGCCCAGCTTGTTCAAGTGTCCCAACTATTTCGATCTGTCTGTTCAAATCGCTTGCTCTGAATGGTGAAGCAACTTTTTGCTCTACCTTTGATAAATCAGATTCTGCCATATCCTTTTTTACACCCCTGAAAAAGTCTTTTATAAGCTTGTCTTCAGTTACGTTGGCGAATCCTAGTTGATTCAAAAATATGGCTATGAGGTTCTTTCGGCTCATTAGAGTCGCATAAGACACTTTCTGTTCATTTTTTAGGTGTAGTATCCAGTAGTAAAACATTCTTGGATGTATAGGAAATGCGTAGGCTAATTCAATATACTCAGTAAATCTTATCCAAGAGCGAACAGCGGAAAACATGTTTTTTTGTGTTGCCTTCGAAAAACCACCACGTGTAGCCTCGAATATGGCCATGTTATCTAGTATTGTCTTTAGGTTTGGGTGATCAGGATCAATTGCACCGTCAAGTTCAGGCAAAGGGATTTTAAATCGTGAAAGATTTTCTTTTTCTTTGTTATTGCCTAGTTCTAATGCCTTAATCTTTTCTAATCCGGATGCAGGAATTGGTAAATTTTGCTTAGTAATCTCCACGTTCACCTCCAAAAATAAAGTGTTACGCTGTCACCTGTAACGCTAACCTTAACGGCCAAAAAGTGTAATATAACTCAAATTATACTACACTTTATAATCATGTCTATTTATACAGTGTTATTTGTTTGTTGAGTTTATATGAATTATTCGAAGATTAGCTTAACGAAAACAAAGCGAGCTACTAAAGTAAAACCCACATAATAACCCATGGTTCTACATAGTCTGCTAGACTGCGTAAGGGAATATTACTTGAATATAGATAAAAAAAAGGCAACATTTAAAGTTGCCTTGTGCTGTTAGGTTTGAAATCAGTTGCTTACTGAAGTCAATTGACCATTGGATAAGTCTTCCAGTGGTGGATAATCAGGAAGTCCATAGTCAGATCGTAACCAAGTTAATTTCTGGTAGGTTTGTTCAATCCACTCTGGCTTTAGCTGTTGAACTTCTATGATCTTCTTCTTGTAACTCGGATCTGTTTTAGCTGGTAGGTATTCTAAATAGAAACTGTCGCATTTTTCCATTAAGCTAGAACGCTCTAAATCTACCACCGTCAGGCAGTCAACAAAGTCTTTGTACGCTTCGTTGTCGGAAATGCCTTGAACAACTGCTGGCCCGGTAGTTTTGAGATATTCTTTGTATAGTTTTGCACCGACGACTCCAGAGCCAGATACAGCAACGATAGCTATAATAGACCAGGGAAAGGTGCTTTTAAGTGAGTCGAACATATTATATCCGTTTTATTGTTAGTATTAGTATTAAGGTGGGGATTGTTTTGGAATATTCAATGCATGAAATACAATAATTGTATTTCATGACTAGTTATATCTAGTTTTAAATATTATTTGTTCATCAAAAAGGCTGGTTATAAAACACCCACCAGCCCTTTCAATTTGATATTTAACCTGGGTATGCTAGAACAATGTCTATGTTAAACTTAATATCTGAAAGATTTAAACGGGTCAAAATATACTCAGTCATACTCGCAAAGTCGGCTTAAAATATTTGATTTACCAAATATACAAGGCTCTTTACGGAGGTGGTAAAATTTGGGTCTCCCAGATATTTCATCATATATTTCTTCTACATTTAAAGTCTCAATTATATCAATAGAGTCTGGATTTAACACTAAATGAGAACGGCCATGATACCCACCGTCTACAAATTGTCCACTCTCAAAATCCTTTAAGATATCGATACCGTTTTCACGCAAAATATGACAACGTTTCCGTTCATTCAAATCAATTAGGTCATTGTGTATTCGATTTTCAGGTGGTTTTGCAAGTTCTGAGTACCATTCTTTACCCCTCTTAGTTGATATCCACACTGGTAATTTATCCCAATGTTGCTGTAGATATTTGGGGTGCATAGAAATGGATTTACCAATAGTTACTACTTTAGCTTGTTCCTTTATTGCGCACACATATACGGTAGGTTTACCTACCTGCCTCGCTTTATAGTCAGCGTGATAGCATGCTCCTTTCAGATTAGAAACGAAGTAAAATCCATTAGCATCATTACAGCCTTCGCCTGTACCTAGCATGCCTAACTCAAATTTATCAAACTCCTTAGCTCGTGTACCATGAAAGATGAGCTCTCTTTCCATTGTTCTTTCTAACATGCCGCTTCTCATCAGGTTATAAGTCTTAAATTGTATTATCTAAAAACTAAACAAAATTGAGCTATTACTTTTGTTGACCTCTAAACAGATCAACTAGTCCTCTCAACACAACGCCACTAATGATCAATCCTAATAGTAAACTAATTACTATTCCGTAGGGGTTTGTTGCGAAAAATGAAAAAAACTCAGGTAGTTGAGGGAAAGGTAATGCTGCAACAGTGGCCATAAATTAATCCTTCTTTAAACAGTTAGGTTATGATTTAAGGAAGCTCGAGATCTTCTTCGGTAACCCAATCCAAGTGAGTATCTTTAGATATCAATAGTGTGCCTTCAAGCCAATTTACACCTAATATCTTTTCATCATGTGAAGCGTAAAACTCCGAAAGTTTATCGACTATGTTTGTAACATTCGATATTTCTACATTTTGTAAAGGTAGCCAAAACCAGCGATTTTTTGACTCAAGTAGTGCTCTTTTCGAGTTCCAATCCAGTCCCCATAATAAATGCTCTTGATTACCATTCACGAGCCGACAGTGCATCGCTGCCTTGATCCCCAATTTTTCAAGAAAGAACAACATACTTCCTACTTTGCGTAAAAAAAAACCATATTGACACATACTAAGATGTTACCAAGTATGTATCAATTATCTTTTGTTTTTATATGGTTATGATCAAGCTTGTATCTATATGTGGCTGGCCAGCCAGGTCTTGGTAGGCACAAATTGGTCTGACACCACATTGCCATTATTTATACAGATGGGCAATACGAAGTCAGTACCACTTCCTTTTGCAAACTCCCGTACTTCTCTTAAGGTATCTTTGCTATTGCTAACTGGTACTAGTAAAGAGTGGCTAAGTTCCCTTGTTCCACGCAACTTAATATTGGGTATTGAAAAACCTCGATGTAACAGCTCCTTTGTTTTAATGATTTGCACAGAACTGAATGACTTTACGTATTGGAGTTGTGCGGTTACTAGTTCGTTATATACCGTTTTTAACTTAAACTTTGCTAGCAAATAGTCGTCTGTCAAATTACTGAGCTGATACAAAGCCTTTTTAATAATTAATGTAATTTCTGGGTTATTCAACGATGGCATCGCCAACTCTCGGTCATAGGCGTTTATTACAGCGATTTTTGGATAAGGGGTCTGAAGCCCAATGGAACGAAAACGTACGCTAAGCAAAATCTTCCTGTTCTGACGGCTGTTTAAGCGGTCTTAACTCACCATTTAAAACCTGTTCGGTCAATGTAAATGAGTAATGCCCCAACATATTCACATGTTTATGGCTGAGTGGTGATAGTCTTGCAATGTCTTCATCTTTTAGTGTTTCACCTTGTCGTTCTACGTGCTCTAATGCAGCTTGCATATAGATGGTATTCCACAGCACAACGGCATTAGTGACTAAGCCAAGCGAACCCAATTGATCTTCTTGCCCTTCTCGGTAACGTTTGCGGATTTCACCGCGTTGACCGTGACAAATAGCTCTGGCAACGGCATGACGACTTTCGCCTCGGTTTAATTGGGTTAGTATTCTGCGTCGATAGTCTTCATCATCGATGTAATTCAGTAAATATAATGTCTTATTGATACGACCAGCTTCGATAATGGCCTGAGCAAGACTCGATGGTCGGTCACTTTTGAGCAACGACCGAATCAGTTCTGATGCCTGCACTTTTCCCAGTTTAAGAGAGCCTGCTATACGCATCATGTCATCCCAGTGAAGCTCTATTTTTTGTGGATTTACGCAGTTTCGTGCTAGCTCATCGAGTACACCGTAATCCGCTTCTTTATCTACGCGCCAAAATACCGATTCGCCTGCATCGGCTAACCTTGGCGAGAACTGATATCCCAATAACCAGAATAAGCCGAAGACCATGTCACTGGCTCCTGCTGTATCTGTCATGATTTCAGTAGGGTTTAATCCGGTTTGCTGTTCCAATAACCCTTCGAGTACGAATATGGAATCTCGTAGTGTTCCTGGTATAACGATTCCGTGAAATCCAGAAAACTGATCGGAGACGAAGTTATACCATGTGATACCACGGCTGGAGCCAAAGTATTTTCGGTTCGCACCTGAATTGACGGTTCTTATTGGTGTGATAAATCGCATCCCATCAGCAGAGGCAACTTCACCTCCGCCCCAATGCTTAGCTAGTGCAAGAGTAGACTGAAAATCGACCAGTTTCGCGTTGGCTTTTACTAACGTTTCAGCACGTAAATAATTTTGTTTAACCCAACTGAGTCGGTGTCTGGTTAAAGCAGGGATATGAGACTTTATCAGTGGCTCAAGGCCGATATTGCAAGCTTCGGACAGTAACACGGCGCAGATACTTACCGTTAAATCATTGGCACGTGCGTTAGATTCGCTAATATGAGTGAATTCATCGGCAAAGCCAGTATGAGCATTGACTTCAAGTAGTAGTTCTGTGAGGTCTACGGCAGGAAGTAACGCCTCAACTTGTTTGGATAATCCCTGTAAGCTCGGAGGGTTATCTAGTCTATCAATATTTGTGATGGTCAGAGCTGGTCGTTTCCCCGAGATATCAATATCCACCGAACCATTATCGTCAAAATTTGCGGCAACCTGATGATAGGTTGTATCCAGTTGCCTGACTAACGCATCGATGGCTTCTTTTGCGTTTAGCGGATGTCCCAGTGATCGACAGACCTGAATTCGGTTGGACTGCCACTCTTGCCCCTGCAAAAGTTTGGCTCTCGGATCGCCCCAGCGATCGCTGTTTTCGACATAGATATCTCGTCGGCGCAAGCTATCCTGTAATTTATCCAAAAAACACAGTGTGTAGCCTCGTTTAGTCACCCGACCACCTTTATCTAATACCAATCGCTTCCATGGATTAGATACGATATCCACTGGCGCATCATCAAGAATTTGTTTTTTTGAGTCGAGTAATTGCGCTAAGTACTGGTGAACTTCAAGCGTTTTGTCTCCCGCAGGAGCGGCGGAAAATTCGATATCACGGAGCAGTTTTGGTAGAAAACGCCGAACTCGCCCGTACTGTTCAACCATCTCTTCATGAAAATTGTCATCATAAGGTCGGGCTAACTCGTGTACGGTAGAAATAGATTGCGCTAGCTTTTCCCGTGAAAATTTAGCAAAGATTGACGGACGTAGCGACTCATCATCTAAGTTGTCGTCTAGCAGCAGAGCACAAACTTTAGCTAAAGCCAGTGCAGATTTATCCAAATCTTTTAGAGTACGAAGACGCTTTTTCTGTCCTAATTTCTTCGCTTCGCCAGCGATATTTGTAATCAAAAGATCCAGTACATCCAACGCTTCATCTAATGCAATAATTTCATAGGCTTTCACAAAAGCCACGAGTATCGCAGTACGCTTAGTCTCCGGCATACGGCCTATTTTGTATGCCGAGATCATTCCAGCATGACGGGCAATATGTTTAAACCGGACGGGAGGAATACCAGTAAAATCCAGTTCAGTTATTCCATAGGTTTGAAGTGCTTTGTAACGTTCAATAGCCTCATTAAATGCAGGGCCACTGACATTGACCGGCCCCTTACGAAAACGGTCGAAGTGTGTTGTTCTGGCTGCTTCAGGAATTTGTAGTAAGGAATCCAACCTAGCTTGCTGATCCGAATTTGGGAGACTGGATAGTTGCTGCCACAATCGGTTTTCTGCTCGGTCTCTGATTTGTGAAATTAAACGGGTTAAAGTTGATGCGCCTGGTAAAAGGATTTTATGTTGGATCAGCCATCCGGTCGCTAAATCAAACAGTAAACTCGGGCGTTCATTACTGATCCAACTCCGGCTATAGAGAAGGCGGGATAACCGGAATGACCACGGCCAAACAAACTCACGATAACCATACTGATTGCGGATCAGAGCGGTATGCTCGCGGCGTGTGGTTTCGCGCTGAGAATAGTCAGACAAAATACCAATATTGGTTATATTCAGTTGCCTTGCGACAAACCATTGGGTATTCGTTGGGATTTGATTTAAATCGATCAAGAAAGTACCAAGAAAGCGAACACAACCTAATTGCAGCGCAACTCCAAATCGATTGTGTTCACCACGTCTTTGTGTAACAAAAGCTAAGTCAGCCTCGTCCAAATGGAAGTACCGCGCCAATTGAACATCATTCGGCTCCCCATTAAATTGCCCGTAACTATTTTTTTGTTCAGTGGTTAAAAAATCTACGGGCATAGCCAAAACCTCTTATTGGTTACACAAACTCAAATCAGTGACGTATTGTTTTCCCATTTCCGGCATGTAAGCCATGAGGAATTTTAATAAATATCTGGATGGAAATGCCGCAATGGTTCCATCTGCTGATGAAGAATACGGATTATGTAAATACTATGAGGTTGTGGGCGATAAAAAATAGCATGTTTATGGTGATCGTGGCGGCGAAGCCCTTCGGCAATTTCGGGGCACTCGTAACCCATCAAAGGTTGTTCTGCAAGCGTTAGCAAAACGTCATGCATACTGTCTGTATAAGCATCCGCTTGCTCTATGCCAAAGTTCAATAGGGTGTATTCAAAGATATGCTCAAAGTCTTCTGCGGCGAGGTTGGAAAGTTTATACATTGTGTCTCTGCTTTACTTTAGTCGCAATGTCATGAAGTGATAATGAGCATTGACCACTCTGCTCTCCGGCTTCAATCGCCATTTTTAGAGCCGTGGTTTGTTTCTCTTGCCTTTCGAGTAGCCGCAATGCAGAACGAACTACTTCGCTTGTTGAGCCATAGCGACCAGTCGCTATGAGTTGGCCGACAAACTCATCTAGCTGAGACCCAATCGTAACACTAGTTGTGCGTGACATATTTCCACCTACATGTGTGAATAATTAACACACCAATAATAGGTCAACTAAAATTCAAAATCAAATCACGATCTTCGTATGACAATGAAGTATACTTATAAGTCACACGTAAAAATTGACACGAAAAGTAGATTTGTCATAACCTATTTGTCACACTTGTTTAGATCATAATCTAAATGTCACTTTGAGGGGCTTATGTACATCTTTGGATACTTAAGAGCATCAACCTCTGATCAGAATGCAAAACGTGCTCAAGGTGCTTTACAGGAGTTTGCACAGCAAAAGGGCTTTCGAATAGCAGGTTGGTATATTGAGAATGAATCGGGAGCCTCATTACAAAGACCTGAATTACTCCGATTACTTGATGATGCTGCAATTGGTGATGCGATCATAATAGAGCAAATTGATCGTCTTTCTCGACTTGATGAAGAAAGTTGGTTCAAATTAAAAGAAATGCTGAACCAAAAGGAACTTAAGGTAATCAGTATCGATTTACCAACTAGCCATATCGCTTTTGCGCCACACATTCCCGACGAGTTCACTCGTTCGATGATCAGGGCTATTAATGGGATGATGATGGATATGCTCGCTGCAATTGCACGAAAAGATTACCAAGATCGACGGCGGCGGCAAGCTGAAGGGATCATGAAGGCTCGAGAAGAGGGAAAATATCGAGGAAGACAAGCAGATCTCCAGCTTCATGAAAAAATCTATCAGTTAAGAGTTATCAATGGGTTAAGTATCAGTGATACCGCTAAATTGACGAATGTGTCCACTAGAACGGTAATTCGGGTGGCTAAGAAGTTAGCAAGTGAGCGTTCATTGGGATAAGAAGCTTAACGTTTCTGTTCCTTATGGGCTTTAGTCCCCTAAACAAGAAATGCCCCATTTGGTGTTAACTCAATTACTCAGTGGCAGATCGTGCCACTGGTATAGCAGTACTTTTCCTCATGGCTGACGGTTGAGGGGCGGTGCTCAGAAACTCCCAGAACTGAGCAAAATGCCGAATTTATACAGGTAAACTTAAAATGAATACTCATATAACTGTACTGACTATAAAGAGAGAAGTGGCGGTGAATCTTGTGGGATATCATTGGGTGTATCCAAACATTCCGACTTAATTGAGTTTACGATCTCAGATACGGGTGTGAGTATCGAGATCGAGAAGTTAAAAGAGGTCATAAACCCCTTTACTCGTCTAGACTCAGCAAGAAGTGCAGATTACTCTAATGTCGGATTAGGCCTCTCTATCACGAAAGCATTGGCGAACAATTACGGTGGAAATCTACTGTTAAGTCGCAATAAACCTCATGGTTTGAAGTGTACATTTACGATTGCCATACATTGACACCATTCCTCTACACCTAAGGTACCTTGACGGTGTTTATCTTCAAGGTACTTAATGAGGTATTGCGCCTATTTGAGCTCGCTTTGCACTAAGTCATAGAGCTGCTGTGAACCAAAGCTCTCTAAAGGTTTCCCGTTTACAAAAAATGTTGGCGTTTTTTGAATCCCTAACGATTTTACATCCGCTGTATCTTGTTCAAGTACTTGAATTATGTCTGGATCTTCCATGTCTTCGCGAGCTTTAGAAATATCCAATCCTGCACTTTCAGCAATGTTCCAGACATTTGCTAAATTTGGTTTACTGTGTGAAGCCCAAGAGTTTTGTCCTGCTAATATAGATACAAGCACCTCACTATAAAGCCCTTGGCGCCTTGCCGCCTCTAACATTAATACGACTTCATCTGAGCCTTCATGAAACGCAGCGTAACGCAATACGAGGCGAATATCGTCTGGGTTTTCGTTCATGATTTTCTTAACAAAAGGGTAAAATGCTCTGCAAGCCTCACAAGCAGGGTCAAAAAACTCTACGATGGTTACTTTGGCTGTTTCGGGACCAAAGCTTACTGAGTATTGCCGTTCGAGCTCATTGTTTTTAACTGAAATATCAACATTATTTTGCTGTTGATACCAACTAAACATAAAAGCAGTGAGCAGTGCTCCCATTAGCAAAGTAATTGAAAGTACGATTTTATTTTGGTTCATTATGCATTTTTTCCTTAACCTTATAGAGGTTTGCACCAAGTGTTATCGTTATCATTGCGAGCAACAAGGATAAGCCAAAAATCGATAGGTCAGTAAAAGTTATGTTTCCATACAGTGGAGATGGTGTCCCGCATGGGCCTTTAGCTTCGAACATGGTTGGGAACCATGAATCTAAAGGCATGAAACTCGGAAATGGAGAGCCATAGCTACAACTTGAAAGTTTTTGACCTGTTTCAATCAAGTGGTTATCCCACGAAAACTGCAATGCAAAGTAGGTGCCGATGAGCGATAACAACAACGTCGAAATCTTAGTTATGTCATTCTGATTTGCAAAGATGTGTAATATACCCGCTATACCAAGAAACAATATAAATAGTCGAATCTGAACACAGTTCGCACAAGGTTCGAAGCCTAGGTAGTATTGTGTGAAGAGGCCAAATAGCTCCATCCCAACACTCGATAAAAGTAAGAATATCCCAACAAATGTCGAGTTAGTTAATGTCTTCAAAGTAACTCCATATTAATAAAAATGTATATCATTCTTTATTGTTATTAAAGGCGAATCCATGATGATATTTATCAAAATGAGTAGTTTAAGCCATCACTTCTTCAGCAGCCTCAACCCATTGGCGACAACAAGTAAACTTGCGCCAACATCAGCAAAAACTGCCATCCACATAGTACCCACGCCAACAAAAGTTAGGGCTAAAAATAGGGCTTTTATAGCAAGAGCAAAGCTAATATTCTGTATCAGTATTTGGTAGGTACGTTTAGACAAGCTGACAAATGTCGGGATTTTTCGTAGATCATCATCCATCAATGCGACATCAGATGTTTCAATGGCGGTATCAGTTCCCATAGCTCCCATTGAGAATCCAATATTTGCAGCCGCCAGTGCAGGCGCATCATTAATGCCATCTCCCACCATACCTATAACACCGTTACTGGAATAAGCTTCAACAGTACGATACTTATCTTCTGGAAGCTGATTGCCATGAGCTTCGTCAATACCGACTTGAGACGCAACTGCTGATGCGGTATGTGAGTTGTCTCCAGACAACATAATCGTTTTTATGCCCAACTCATGGAGTTGTTGAACCGCGGCACGACTACTTTCCTTTACAGTATCTGCCACTGAAAATAGTCCCAGAACTTGGATACCGTTATGAAGCAATGACACGGTCTTACCTTGTTTTTCTAACTTGTGAATATGGCTTCTAATGTCCGTGGGGATAGTAAAATGTCTCTCTACAAGATTCTGATTACCCAAGTAATATTTATGTTTGGCGATTGTTCCAGATACGCCTTCGCCAGCAATAGCTTTAAAATCGTCTACATCAAGCCTTTTTTGAGTAGATAGCGCGGTGGCAATGGCGGTAGAGACTGGGTGGTCAGATAGATTTGTAAGATTAAACCCTATTGAGTAAACGGAATCTTCTGTCCATTCGTTGAAAGTCATTACGTCAATCAACATTGGTTTTCCGTGGGTAATCGTCCCAGTTTTATCTAAAGCTAGTGCTTCTAATTTTCTCCCCAGTTCAAGATACACACCTCCTTTAATCAGGATGCCTTTACGTGCTGCCGCTGTCAGGCCGCTAACAATAGTGACAGGCGTAGAGATAACAAGTGCACAAGGACAAGCAATCACCAACATAACAAGCGCTTTGTAAATCCAATCTAACCACTCACCATACCCCAAAACGGGTGGTAACACAGCAACTGCGAATGCAATCGCAATGACAGCGGGTGTGTAGATTTGAGAAAAACGATCAACAAAACGTTGAGTTGGAGCCTGAGCACCTTGAGCTTCTTCTACTGCATGAATAATGCGTGCCAAAGTTGTATTGTTAGCTGCTGCGGTCACTCTATACTCAATAGCTCCAGCCTGATTAATCGTTCCTGCAAAAACTGAGTCACCTTCAATCTTATCGACAGGCATACTTTCACCAGTAATAGGGGCTTGGTTGATGGTGGTTTGCCCTTTAATGATATTGCCATCGAGACCAATACGTTCCCCCGGTTTTACTCTGACAATGTCACCAAGTTGCACGGTTTGAGCATCAGCTTCTTTCCAAGAGTTATCTGATTGCTGAACTATCACCGTATCAGGTGTTAAACTCATTAATGAGCTGATAGCGTTTCTAGCTCGGTCGAGTGATTTTGCTTCAACTAGTTCAGCAATAGTAAACAATACCATTACCATGGCCGCTTCTGGCCATTGACCAATAATAAATGCACCAGTAACCGCGATACTCATCAATGCATTCATGTTGAGATTAGCATTGCGTATAGATATCCATCCTTTTTTATAAGTTGTTAACCCACAAGACAGTACAGCAATTAATGCTAATGTGGCTTGAACCCACTCCGGTATCCCAGTCCAATGTGCCACTTCCGACCCTATCGCTGAGATACCAGCCAAAACCAATGGCCACAATGGTTTCTCCTTTTCATGAGGAACTTTGTGAATCTGACTGTCATCAGATACATCTGGTTCAAACCCAAGCGAACGGATAGCAACTAGTATCATATCCAAGGAGTCTGGTGTGTGAGTGATAGTTAGCACCCTTTGCATTAAATTGAACTCAAGTTTCTTTACCTGATTCATCCCACCAAGTTTTTTCTGAATTAACTGCTCTTCAACGGGGCAGTCCATCTGCATAATACGAACTTCAGTACGGACATCATTTCCGATCTTTTCAGAGCCAGATAAGCTCTTAAGTTTGCTAGGAGCAGACGTACAACATGAATCACAGCCATTTTTATCATGCTGGAGAACCGTTTCAGCATGTTGGTGAGCACCCATGTTATCTTTTGTTATATGAGAATGCTTATGTGTTGAACTACAGCATGTATTAGCATCCTCACTAAGATGTTTGTCCGTACAATCACTCATTTTCATCATCTCTATCATTGACTATAATCAACATTAAAAAACCTGATCCTACTACAGAGTCAAGACTTAAAGAGGCATAGATGAAAATTGGTGAACTCGCGAAAAAAGCGGACTGTCCGGTGGAAACCGTTCGATACTATGAAAAACAAGGGCTATTACCTAAAGCTCAAAGAGAATTGGAGAACAATTACCGCCGTTATAATGTCACTCACCTAGAAAGGCTTTTGTTTATCCGCCGTTGCAGGGCTTTGGATATGGCCCATGATGAAATACGAACGCTGTTGCAAGCGATGAGCTCAGATAGTACATCTTGCTCTCCCATTGATAATGTTATTAGTCAGCATCTGGAGCATGTGCAAGATCGAGTTAAAGAGTTGAAACTATTAGAGAGCGAGTTGAAAAAATTGAGAAATGAATGCGATTCTAGGCGTTCGCTGGAAGAATGTGGCATTGTAGAAAAACTAAATGCTAACGAAAAGGTTGTCTCTACGAACCGCAATAAAAGCAAGCATTTAGGTGGGGTTCATTAAAAGTACAGGCTTCACATGTCCGTGTCGTTGTGATGGTGTTTAGCGTGAATTAGAATATTTCTTTCAAGATACTCATTTATCAACATTCCCAGCCAAGTTTTGCATATTCTTAGGAGCACATTGCATAAATTCACAACTGATAACTCTATCAATAATGAATGATTTTGTCCAATTCCGCGCAGATAGACCATCGCTAACAACGGTGGTCTTTGACGTTTTAGGGTACGAAAAGTTATCCGTAATAGCCTAAATTAGCAAAGCAGCTAGCACGTTTCTGTCCAAAACCTTCTCAAAAATGGTTCAGAAATCTTGTGAACACCAAGCGATTTTGTCATATGTTCGTATTTTA
>NZ_JAWOVO010000015.1:0-138113 GCF_033339955.1 Vibrio sp. 1731
GGCCTAACTCCCAATGAATCAGAACGGTTATATTGGGAAAACTCTAAAACCGTGGCCAATTTTAGTTGACCACTACAGGTATACGAGCAGCCTTCTTTATTAGGTTAGAGATTTGCTCTTGAGTTATAGCTAAGGCTTTAATAAGTTGCTCAATCAAGATTCGACACTGGTGGCAGCTATATTGTTTGTCGGTTCTAGTGACAAAGGCGCCGTGCGTAAGCATTCGTATTGTGTGCCTTACACATTTGCAAGGCGTTATGTGCTTTCTAGAAAAGTCTCAAAATAGAGTACAATTAGCGTTTTGACACAGCGGAAATCATCATGGCCAAAACTGTTCAGCAGCAAATCGGAAACATTGCTCTAGTCGTTGAAAATTACGACGATGCTATCGAATTCTATACTCAAAAACTTCAATTCACTCTGGTTGAAGATACCAACCTAGGTGGTGGTAAACGCTGGGTTCAAGTTTCTCCTCCAAACTCCAATGGTACAAACCTACTTTTAGCTCAAGCGAGTACACCGGAGCAAACGCATGCAGTAGGAAATCAAACAGGTGGTCGTGTTTTCCTGTTTCTGCAAACTAATGATTTTTGGCGTGACTACGAGTTGATGAAGAAAAATGGTGTTGTATTTAATGAAGAGCCTCGTGTGGAAGAATACGGGACAGTGGTGGTGTTCCAAGATCTCTATGGTAATAAGTGGGACTTACTGCAACTGAACTGAGAAACTACACAGCACCTGCATAACATAGTGTTCATGAGGAGTTTCCAACAAGCTTTTAAGGCTCTGAGATATTAGTGCTAATTCAAAGGTTCTCAGAAGTCACTGTATTTCTAAATCACTTTTGTGCAAACAATAACTAGCCATCATTCCTTCTCGATGTATCAACAAATGTTACGGCGGCACACCAAAAACAAAGGCGAACCAATCGGTTCGCCTTTGTTTATTTAGATTCTACAAAAATTAATCTTCGTAGTTATCGATGCTTGGGCATGAACAGATTAGGTTACGGTCACCGTATACGTTATCTACGCGATTTACCGTTGGCCAGTACTTCCAAGATTTGGTCGCTTTAGACGGGAAGCAGCCAATCTCGCGAGAGTAAGGGCGGTCCCAATCTTCAGCTGAAAGATCAACTTGTGTGTGTGGCGCGTTAACAAGTGGGTTGTTATCCAGTGGCCATTCACCGTTTTTCACTTTCTCCATTTCTTCGCGGATAGCGATCATCGCATCACAGAAGCGGTCTAGCTCTTCTAGATCTTCCGATTCCGTTGGCTCAACCATTAGCGTGCCCGCTACAGGGAACGACATAGTTGGTGCGTGGAAACCGTAGTCCATTAGACGCTTCGCGATGTCTTCTTCGCTGATACCTGTTTCTTCTTTCAGCGGACGAATGTCGATAATACATTCGTGCGCTACGCGGCCATTTTTGCCACGGTAAAGAACAGGGTAGTGTTGGCGAAGTGTTTCCATCACGTAGTTTGCGTTCAGAATTGCTACTTTTGTAGCATCTGTTAGGCCAGCTTCGCCCATCATTGCGATGTAAGCCCAAGAGATAGGCAGGATAGAAGCGCTACCCATATCTGCTGCTGATACTGCGAAATCTGCGCCTTCTACACCGTCTTCAATATGCCCTGGTAAGAAAGGAGCTAGGTGAGATTTCACACCGATAGGACCCATACCCGGACCGCCACCACCGTGCGGGATGCAGAAGGTTTTGTGTAGGTTTAGGTGAGAAACGTCTGAACCGATGAAGCCTGGTGATGTTAGACCAACCTGCGCGTTCATGTTAGCGCCGTCTAGGTAAACCTGACCACCAGCGGCATGAACCATTTCACACACTTCTTTCACTTTCTCTTCGTAAACGCCGTGCGTAGAAGGGTAAGTGATCATAATGCTTGATAGGTTGTCTTTGTGTTTCTCGATTTTCGCTGCTAGGTCGTCGATGTCGATGTTGCCTTCTTCATCACACTTAACCACAACCACTTTCATTGACACCATAGATGCTGTCGCAGGGTTAGTACCGTGCGCAGAGCTTGGGATCAAACATACGTTGCGGTGACCTTCGCCACGGCTTTCGTGGTAGCGCTGAATCGCGATAAGGCCTGCGTACTCACCCGATGCACCAGAGTTTGGTTGTAGTGAGAATGCGTCATAGCCAGTGATTTCACATAGCTTTTCTTTAAGGTCTTTTGCGAGTGCTGCGTAACCAGCTGCTTGTTCTGCTGGTGCGAACGGGTGGATCGAACCAAACTCAGGCCAAGTAACTGGGATCATCTCTGCTGCTGCGTTCAGCTTCATCGTACAGCTGCCCAGTGGGATCATGCCGTGCGTGAGTGAGAAGTCTTTGTTCTCTAGCTGTTTTAGGTAACGCATCATCTGTGTTTCGCTGTGGTGCGTGTTAAACACAGGGTGTGTTAGATATTCTGTTGTGCGGCGCAATGCTTCTGGAATGGCTGCAAACTCGTTGCCTGCGATTTCAGTTGATAGTGCTGCGACTTCTTCTTTCACACCGAATACTGCGAATAGGGCTTCTACATCTGCCACGGTTGTGGTTTCGTCGAAGCTCACACCTAGCTGAGTACCCAACTTACGTAGGTTGATGTCTGCGGCTAGTGCTTTCGCGTATAGGTCTTCAGTTTGTGCACCTGTGTTGATAGTGATGGTGTCGAAGAAGCTGTTGTGAGCAAGCTCGAAGCCGCCTTTAGTTAGGCCAGCGGCTAGGATGGCTGTCATGTGGTGCGTACGACGAGCAATCGTGCGTAGACCTTCTGCGCCGTGGTAAACCGCGTAGAAAGACGCCATGTTCGCTAGCAGTGCTTGAGCAGTACAGATGTTTGATGTCGCTTTTTCACGACGGATGTGCTGTTCACGCGTTTGCATTGCCATGCGCAGTGCTTGGTTGCCGTTAGTATCGATAGAAACACCGATAACACGACCTGGCATAGTACGCTTGTGCTTGTCACGTGTTGCCATGAAGGCAGCGTGTGGACCGCCGTAACCCATCGGCACGCCAAAACGTTGTGCTGAACCGATTGCTACGTCTGCGCCCATTTCACCAGCAGGTTTAAGTAGGGTAGAAGCAAGAAGGTCCGTTGCTACAGTCACTAGTGTTTTGTTTGCTTGCGCTTTAGCGATGATGTCCGTTAGGTCACGAACTTCACCTGTTGTACTTGGGTATTGAACTAGTGCGCCGAACACGTCTTGCTCTGGTAGTGATTCTAAAGAACCAACCAAGACTTCAAAGCCGATGAATTTCGCACGAGTTTTTACCACTTCGATGGTTTGTGGGTGAACGTCGTCAGCAACGAAGAATACGTTGCTCTTGCTTTTACCCGCACGCTTACAAAGTGTCATCGCTTCTGCTGCTGCCGTTGCTTCATCGAGCAATGACGCGTTCGCGATTTCCATACCAGTAAGATCCATCACCATTTGTTGGTAGTTTAGAAGTGCTTCTAAACGACCTTGTGAGATTTCTGGTTGGTAAGGGGTGTAAGCAGTGTACCAGCCCGGGTTTTCCATCACGTTGCGTAGAATCACGTTCGGCGTGAAGGTGTTGTAGTAACCCTGACCAATGAATGTACGTTTAACTTGGTTCTGATCGGCGAACTTACGCATGGCTGCCAGCATGTCTGCTTCGCTTTTCGCTTCTGCCAAGCTCATTGGTTGCTCTAGGCGAATTTGTGCTGGTACGGTTTCGTCGATAAGCGAATCTAGGCTAACTGCGTTGATCGCTTCCAACATTTTCTGTTGGTCAGATTTGTTTGGTCCATTGTGGCGAGCAACGAACTCGTTTTGTGTGCTGAGGCTTTGAAGTAATTCAGTCATTGTCCTTTACCTACTCCTTGGTTCGGGTAACGGATTTGCGTTACTGATAAATTAAATTATACGTCCGAATCTAGAAAAAAAGCTGTTCTCTAAACAGGCTAGGGAACAGCTTTCGTCACATCCTAATTACTCTTCTTCGATAGAGTTTAGGTATTCGTCTGCGTCTTTCAGGTTATCTAGTTCAGATACATCAGACATCTTCACTTTTACGATCCAGCCACCTTCGTACGGCTCTTCGTTAATTAGCTCTGGGCTGTCTTCTAGTTCTTCATTGATTTCTACGATTTCACCAGTGATTGGTGCGTAGATGTCTGACGCTGCTTTTACAGATTCAACGAGAGAGAAGCTTTCACCTGCTTCAACTTCGTCTTCTACGTCTGGTAGGTCAACGAATACCACGTCACCTAGCATTTCTTGTGCATGCTCAGAAATACCAATTGTTACTGTGCCGTCACCGTTGTCACGTACCCACTCGTGGCTATCTGCAAACTTCAGTGTTTTGTCCATTGCTTAATCTCCGAATAACTTGTCAGGAATTATTATGATTTTAAAAAAATCGTTTACTGGTATAGAGGAAAGCGACTGCAAAGTTCTTTTACTTCTTTGCGAACGCGTTTTTCAACTTCTGCGTCACCTTCAGGGTTGTTCACTAAACCGTCCAGTACGTCACCAATCCAATTACCGATGAGTTTGAATTCTTCAGCGCCAAAGCCGCGGCTTGTACCCGCAGGCGTTCCTAAACGGATGCCCGATGTAATCATAGGCTTCTCTGTATCGAATGGGATGCCATTTTTGTTACATGTGATCCCAGCACGCTCTAGAGCTTCTTCTGCTTTATTGCCTTTCAACCCTTTCGGACGAAGGTCAACCAGCATTAGGTGCGTGTCTGTGCCACCAGTTACGATGTCGCAACCGCGAGTTTGCAATACTTCCGCTAGGACTTTTGCGTTATTGATCACCGAATCAATATAAGTTTTAAATTCAGGGCCAAGCGCTTCACCAAATGCGACCGCTTTGGCTGCGATAACGTGCATCAGTGGGCCACCTTGTAGGCCAGGGAATACGGCTGAGTTGATTTTCTTAATGATGTCTTCGTGGTTAGTAAGAATCATACCGCCGCGAGGGCCACGCAATGTTTTGTGTGTTGTAGTCGTAACAACGTGTGCGTGTGGCAGTGGGCTAGGGTGCGCGCCTGTTGCGATAAGACCGGCGATGTGTGCCATGTCGACCATAAGAATTGCATTTACTTCGTCTGCGATTTCACGGAATTTTGCAAAGTCGATAGTACGTGGAATAGCGCTACCACCTGCGATGATCATTTTAGGTTGGTGCTCAAGTGCTAGCTCACGAACATCTTCGTAGTTGATTTCCAGTGTTTCGCGATCAACACCGTATTGAACTGCATTAAACCATTTACCAGAAAGTGCAGGGCGTGCACCGTGCGTCAGGTGACCACCTGCGTCTAAAGACATACCAAGAATGGTGTCACCAGGTTGAAGCAGTGCTAGTTTTACTGCGCCGTTTGCTTGTGCGCCTGAGTGTGGTTGAACGTTTGCGTATTCACAATTGAAAAGTTTTTTTGCGCGTTCGATAGCAATGGCTTCCACTGTATCTACGTGCTCACAACCACCATAGTAACGACGACCTGGGTAGCCTTCAGCGTATTTGTTTGTTAGGCATGTGCCTTGAGCTTGCATTACCGCTTTAGAAACAATGTTCTCAGAAGCGATAAGTTCGATTTGTTCGTTTTGGCGAGCGGATTCCGCTTGAATTCCAGCAAAGACAGCATCATCTGTCGCAGAGAGGTTGGTAGAGAAAAAGTTTTCCAAGCTGTGGTTAGGGTAACTCTTATTCATGGTAGTTGACCTTCCAAATCTGAAAATGAACCCGCAATAGATGAGTTATGATTTGCGGTTATGGTTCATTTGTCCTCAAAAACAGCTGAACTGCGTAGCAGAACAGAGTGAACATCCGGCCCTAAATTTGGGCAAAAACTCCGTTGGATTGCGTGTTTCCTTTACCAATCTCTTACGGAAATATGCATCTCTACATCTAACAAGTTGGTAACATAGCGCCTGTGACGGGAACAATCAACCAAAAATTTCCTATAGGAAACAAGATTTCAAAATTTGTTAACAAGAGCACGGTTTAATTCACTTGGTGGACTTCTATCCACTATGTGCTTCATGCACAATGCGAGTAAGACAAAAAATATGGATATCTATAGAGGGATTTATGGCAGAAAGTATTTACGATGAATACCCATCGATGACGTTGGCAAAAGAGCAACATGACCAAAATATCGAGCCGTTAAAACTGGGCCAGCGTATTAAGGATATCCGCTCGAAACTCGGTATCACATTAGAAGAGGCCAGTCAGCGAACCGGGCTTGCTCGATCTACACTGAGCAAAATAGAAAATGAGCAGATCTCCCCGACGTTTCAAGCGATGCAAAAATTGGCACTAGGCTTACAAATTGACATGCCACAACTCTTTGAACCACCTAGAAAAAAGGTAGCGACAGGGCGCAGGGATGTTACCAAGAAGAATGAAGGTAAACCACACCCAACACAAACTTATGAACATGAACTGCTCGCTACTCAACTTTCCAATAAGAAAATGATGCCGTTTAAGAGCCAAATTCGAGCTCGTAGTTTTGATGAATATAAAGACTGGGTTCGTCATGACGGCGAAGAATTTTTACTTATCTTATCTGGTGAGGTCATGTTCTATTCTGAGTTTTACGAACCTGTTGTTTTAAGCGAGGGAGACAGCGTTTATTACGATGCAAATATGGGACATATGTTGACCAGTGTTAGCGAGGAAGATGCGCTCATTTTGTGGGTGACAGCCAAATAGTGATAAATACTTGTAAATTTCCTATAGTGAAAGCAAACGATTGCTGTTGGTGGTCGTTATGATGAAAAAGCGCTTTTTTGATGAGAACTTGCTCATTAAAGCGCTTTTTTTGTACGATTTGTTGTGATTAAAATGTTAAGAGTCACACTTTTGCAAGTCGATCTACGTCTTGTTCGTGCAAAATAGAATGAGCCATGTTTATTATTGGAAACACATCGAATGCCGATAGCATTCTCGGGTCTATCTAAATGGAGACGAAAATGACTCAAGAACTACTGAAAACACCACTACACGCACTTCACGTTGAAGTTGGTGCCAAAATGGTCCCGTTCGCGGGTTACGATATGCCTGTTCAGTATCCTCTAGGCGTAAAGAAGGAACACTTACATACTCGTGATGCGGCAGGTCTGTTTGATGTTTCTCACATGGGACAGCTTCGCCTAATTGGTGACGGTGCAGCTGCGTTCCTAGAAACATTAGTCCCAGTGGATATTGTGGATCTTGAGTCTGGTAAACAGCGTTACGCTTTTTTCACTAATGAAGAGGGCGGCATCATGGACGACTTGATGGTGGCTAACCTAGGCGATCATCTGTTTGTGGTTGTGAACGCAGCATGTAAAGCGCAAGATATCGCACACCTACAAGCGCATTTACCATCTGGTGTTGAGCTAGAAATTATCGAAGACCGAGCTCTACTTGCAATCCAAGGCCCTAAAGCGGCGGCTGTATTGGTGCGTTTTGCACCAGAAGTTTCTGAAATGCTGTTCATGGATATTCGTAAAGTCGATATTTTAGGCGCCGAGTGCATTGTTTCTCGTAGTGGTTATACAGGCGAAGACGGTTACGAAATCTCGGTTCCTGCTGACAAAGCGGAAGAGCTAGCACGTAAACTGACTGCGGAAAATGAAGTTGAATGGATTGGCCTTGGTGCTCGTGATTCACTTCGTCTTGAGTGTGGCCTTTGTCTATACGGTCATGACCTAGACACAACAACAACACCCGTTGAAGCGAGCTTGCTATGGGGTATCCAAAAAGTTCGTCGTATTGGTGGTGAACGTGAAGGTGGTTTCCCTGGCGCAGACATTATTCTTAAGCAGATTGAGACTAAAGATGTGGCGCGTAAGCGTGTGGGTCTAGTAGGTCAAACCAAAGCGCCAGTGCGTGAAGGTGTTGAACTGTTTGATGCTGACGGCGTTAAAATTGGCGTTGTAACCAGCGGTACGGCGGGTCCGAATGCAGGTAAGCCAGTCTCAATGGGTTATGTTCGTGCGGATTTGGCGGCGATTGGTACTGAAGTGTTCGCTGAAGTGCGTGGTAAAATGCTACCAATGACAGTTGAAAAAATGCCGTTCGTACCACAACGTTACTACCGTGGTTAAAACGAATTGAAACAAAAATGCCGAGCTTTGTAGCTCGGCATTTTTTATGTCTTCTTTTCGCTTGTTTACTTTTAGTTTACTGCTTCATCAATAGTACAGCACATATCAATAACGATATCTTCAAGCTTTTCCGGATGAATCATCTCTTCTTTTGGGATCCCAAATTGAGAGGCCATAATGGTATTAAACAATTCCCAATGCTTGATCAGCAGTTTTTCGCGATTATCTGCAATATCCGGCCATGTTTCTTGCATCATTGGCGCGAGACTGACAGCACCATGTGCGAAGATCAACATTTGCCACTTTGATTCCCACTGATCAAATTGTGCATTAGGGTTTTCGCTGTTGTACTGCTCGAAAATTCCGGTAAATATTGCAGCGAACTCATCTTTTGACTTTAAGAAATACTGCAGCAGAGCACCGTCATCGCCTTGTCGAATGGCATCGGCGATCATCTGTACTGGATGAGGATTGACGAGAGCAAATGCTAGCATGCGAACCATAAACAGATAAATTTTTCTATTCGAAGGTGTGTTCTCCGGCATTTCATTGATGAGTTCAGCCATATAGCACTGCATGAACTCGTCCATTGCATCGCTAACCGCTTGCCAGATTTTCTCTTTGCTGCCGAAGTGGTGACGGATCAAACTATGTGAAACACCAGCCTTTTCACTGATATTGCGCAGCGAGACACGCTCGTAACCAAGTTCACAAAACATATCTGCTGCCACTTTAAGGATCAGACACTTAGTTTGTTCTGCTGCTTCAGCACTTCTACGCCCCTGCTTTCTTTCATTCATAGTTCGAATTTTCCCGAATATTAATCACGCGCTTACTTTTACCAGAAACCGAACGCTTTGACTAATTAATTTGCTATCCACCTGGAAAATATGTTGATCAATTTCAAATTCTGCTTATACTGCACGGCTGTGTAATATATAAAACCTACGGAGAAAGCGGGTGCGAAAACAATATTTAAAGCGCACTTTAGTTGGCGCAGTGGTGACATTAAGTCTTTCTGGGATGCTAACTGGGTGTAATAAAGCCATTTCTGAGCCGTCTGAACCTTTAATCAAACCTGTAAAATTACTGGCGGTGAAAGACCTAGAACTTGAAGACTCGCACGCCTTTTTAGCGCGTATTGATGCAACACATCGCGCGCAGCTTTCTTTTCAGGTTGGTGGAGAGGTAGATGAATTACGTGTACGCATGGGTCAAAAGGTCCAAAAAGGTGAAGTGCTCGCAACGTTAGACCCTAAAGATCTTCAGCTTGCGTTAGATGCCGCTCAAGCGCAGTACGCGTTAGCGAAAACACAATGGGACCGCGCGAAAAACCTTTACGGAAAAAAACTCATTAGTACTGATGAGTACGATCAGAAAGAAACTCAATATAAAGCGGCATTGGCGAACTACGAACAAGCTAAAACCGATTTGAGCTATACCAAAATTCATGCACCGTTTGATGGCATTGTGTCATATACCTATGTCAACCCGTTTCAGGTAGTAGCAGAGAAGCAGGAGATCTTGAATCTCATTGATAACACGACGTTGGATGTGTCGTTCACCTTGCCAGTAAGTTATGCGGAATCTGTATCACTTGAGTCACTGCAAAACTCCGATATGTGGGTGACGATGGATAGCGAGCCAAGAAAACGTATTCCTGGGCAATTTAAAGAAATTTCGACGCAGCCAAACATCGATACCAATAGTTATGAGGCGATCGTGACCATCACTCGACCAGAAGATCGCAATTTGCTGACAGGTATGACAGGGCAGGTACACATTGCTAAACAACATGTATCGGACGCGATGACGTTACCTCAGTCTGCTTGGGTCAACAAAAATGGGACGCAAGGTGAAGTTTGGGTAATGGACAGAAGCACGCAGCAGGTCAATAAAGTCACTGTGTCACTTGACGCAGCAGGTGGTGTGAAAGCCGGGCTTGATAACAATGATTACGTTGTTATTGCTGGTGTTGAGAGACTGGTTGAAGGACAAGTGGTGAAAGCTTGGGTTCGTGAGGGAGGCATTTAATGAAACGTTCTCTACTTACGATCTCTGCGATTGCACTTGCAGTTTTAACAGGGTGCAAAAATGAAAACCAAGCTATCGTCGAGCAGCCACTTTTTGTGTCGACTATCTCGGTGGATGCACCAGTACAAAGTCAACATCGCGCGTTCAAAGGCATAGTAGTGCCTGCAGAGCAAACGCCAATGGCATTTCGCCGCGCTGGGGAAGTTCAGCACGTATTGGTTAAAGCGGGTGACGTTGTGAAGCAGGGGCAAATGATCGCAAAGCTAGATGATAGCAAAGAGAAGCAAGCCGTGAATGACGCAGAAGCACAATACACACTCGCAATTCGTCAGCTTAAACGCGGTGAAGACTTGCATGCACGTCAAATGATTTCAAAAGCGGAACTTGATGAGCTAACCGCCAATAAAGAGCTAGCTGAGGCTACTTTCTATAACGCGACCAATCAATTGAATTACACCCGTTTATTCGCCCCGTTCGCCGGTAAAGTATCTGATGTTTTCAAAGAACGTTTTGAGCGTGTGGCAATTGGTGAACCCGTGTTAAACCTATACCAAAACGATTTGGTTTACGTGCGTATTGAGCTTTCCGACAATGTTTTAGCGATGGTAGACCCAAACTCAGACAGCATGAGCTACAAGCCTAGAGCAACCTTCTCCGGCATCGATGGCAGATTTGCTTTGGACTATTTAGAGCACACAAGTGAACCCAACGCTGAAACTCAAACCTACGAAATGTACTTGACGATGCCACAGCCAAAAACAGAGATATTGCCGGGAACCAGCGTAAGCGTTTTGGTCGATATGGTGAAGGCGGGCATTACCTCTATTGATGGTTACAGTGTTCCTGTCACGGCGCTTCAAGCAGGCAGTGAAGGGAATGAGTTCTTTGTGTGGAAAAAAGAAGGTGACATTGTCACACGAGTGCCTGTCATGATTTCTCAAGTGAATGGCAATGGAGCCATTGTGTCGTCAGGTGTTAGCCAGGGCGATATTCTGATTAATTCAAATCTGCGTAAATTACGCGAAGGTAAACATGTGGATGTTGTGGAGAATAACCAATAATGAACATTGCTGAGTATTCAATAAAAAACAAAGTCATCAGCTGGTTGTTCATTATTATCCTTGCTGTTGGTGGTTTAACGTCATTTTTGGAGCTTGGACGATTAGAAGACCCGGCATTTACGATCAAAGATGCCATGATCATCTCAACATACCCTGGCGCGACGTCAAAAGAAGTTGAAGAAGAGCTGACGTATCCTCTAGAAAAAGAGATTCGAAAACTCCCTTATATCGACAAAATTACCTCTACGTCTTCTAATGGTATGTCTCAAATAACGGTGAGCATGGAAATGGACTATGGTCCTGATGAACTGCCGCAAATTTGGGATGAAATGCGCCGTAAAATTAATGATTTACGACCATCATTGCCTCAAGGTGTTCAGTCTTTACAGATCATTGATGATTTCGGTGACGTTTATGGCGTGATGTTAATGCTCACTGGTGACGATTACGACTATGTAGAGCTGAAACGTTATGCGGATTACCTGACCCGTGAAATCGAGCTTGTTGATGGTGTTGGTAAGGTAGACATCACGGGCGATCAGCAAGAAATGCTATTCGTTGAGATCTCACTTGATCGCCTTGCTGCACTGAACTTAGACATGAATGTGGTTTCGAGCTTGTTGAACCAGCAAAACAATGTGGTTTCAGCAGGGGAAGTGATGGTCAATGGCGAAAGCCTTGTTATTCGCCCAAGCGGCACCTTAAACACTGTAGAAGCACTAGAAAATCTGATCATTCATGGCCGTGACACAGGAAATCTAATTCGTCTAAAAGACGTAGCAACGATTTCTCGCGGTATTCAAGAGAAGCCAGGCAACGTCGTACTCTTTAACGGTCAAAAAGCGATTAATATCGGTATCTCGTTTGCATCGGGTGTGAACGTGGTTGAGGTTGGTGAACGTTTGGATGCGGAGCTCGCGAGCCTTGAGTCTATCAAGCCTGCTGGCATCGATATGAACTACTTTTACAACCAAGCCAATGAGGTGGATGAATCTGTTAAAGCGTTTGTAATTAGTCTAGCGGAGGCAGTGGCGATCGTAATCATTGTGTTGCTGTTTACTATGGGTTTACGCAGTGGTGTCATCATTGGAGTTGTGTTGTTATTGACGGTATTTGGTACCTTCATTTTGATGAATTACAACAACATCGAACTGCATCGTATTTCTCTTGGCGCGTTAATTATTGCCTTAGGTATGCTGGTTGATAACGCGATTGTTGTCGTGGAAGGCATATTGGTTGGCCTAAAGAAAGGGCGTACCAAAGTTCAAGCGGCTGTCGATATTGTAAAGCAAACACAATGGCCTTTGCTGGGCGCGACTGTTATTGCAATTACGGCTTTTGCACCTATCGGCTTGTCGCAAGATGCGACAGGTGAGTTCATGGGCTCTCTATTCTGGGTGCTGTGTTTCTCACTATTTTTAAGCTGGATTACCGCTATTACACTGACGCCTTTCCTTGCCGATCTTTTGTTGAAAGAGGAAAACAAAGAGCAAGGTACTAGCGAAGATGATCCTTATAAAGGCTGGTTGTTTGTCGTATTTGGGGCATCGCTGAAATTTGCATTGCGATTCCGCTGGCTTACCGTTGCTGGCATGGTGGCGCTATTAGTGGGTGCTGTCGTGGCATTTGGTAATGTAAAACAGCAGTTCTTCCCACCATCGAATACGCCGATGTTCTACGTGGATATGTGGATGCCAGAAGGTACTGACATCCGTGAAACGATCAAAAAAGCTGAAGAGGTCGAAAGCTACATTCGTCAGCAAGATGATATTGACTTTGTTTCTGCTTCGATTGGGCAGGGCCTACAGCGTTTTGCTTTAACCTATCAACCAGAAAAAAGTTACGAAGCGTACGCTCAGTTCCAAGTTCGCGCGACTGATCGTGAGAAAATGTTTGGTTTACTGCATAAGTTAGATGAGAATCTGGCGAAAACATTTGATGCGCCTACGTTCCAGTTTAAATTGATGGAATTTGGTCCATCACCAGCGTCTAAGATCGAAGCGCGTATTACTGGCCCTGATCCACAAGTTTTACGTGACTTGGCGGTGCAAGTTGAAGACATCCTTCATACCGATCCTGGTGCCCGAAACATTCGTCACGATTGGCGAGAGCGCACCAAGGAACTTGTACCCGTTTTCAATGAGTCTAAAGCTCGTCGCTTAGGTATTTCGAAAGAAGATCTTTCAAGCACACTGCAAATGGCGTTTGGTGGTAGCACCTTAGGTTACTTGCGTGATGGTACACATACGTTGCCAATTATGACACGCCTTCCTGAAGAAGAACGCGTAGATTTTGAATCACTACAAAACGTGACCATTTGGAGTCCTTCGTTGCAAACGTATATTCCGGTTGATCAAGTGATTGATGGCGTTCAACTGGATTGGAGTGAGCCGCTAATTCAGCGTCGTGACCGTAAGCGTACGTTAACCGTTCTCGCGGACCATGATGTGTTGAGTGACGACACGGCAGCAAGCTTATTTGCTCGTGTACAGCCTAAAGTGATGGCATTGCATGTTCCAGAAGGGTACGAAATCACATGGGGTGGTGAGTACGAATCATCCAAAGATGCACAAGAAGGCCTATTCGGTTCATTGCCGATGGGTTACTTGTTGATGTTCATCATTACTATTTTACTGTTTAACTCAATCAAAAAGCCGTTGGTCATTTGGTTCACCGTTCCGTTAGCGATCATTGGCGTTGCTTTTGGTTTGCTTACCACGAACATGCCGTTCAGTTTTACAGCATTCCTTGGTTTGTTAAGCCTAAGTGGCATGATTTTGAAAAACGGTATTGTGTTGCTTGACCAAATTAACCTTGAGTTGGAGTCAGGTAAAGATCCTTACCTCGCGATTGTCGATAGTGCGATAAGCCGCGTTCGTCCGGTAAGTATGGCTGCGCTAACGACTATCTTGGGGATGATTCCACTGGTCTTCGATGCCTTCTTTGGCTCGATGGCAATAACGATTATGGCAGGTCTTGGTTTTGCTACTGTACTGACACTGATAGTGGTGCCAGTGATGTTTGCAATTCTATTTAGGGTAAAACCGACCACTGCATAGGGACTCCTGGCTATTTGCCAGCTTCCTGCCTAGCCCTGAAGGTTTTCTTCGGGGCTTTTTTGATCTTACTAATATATACCAAACCATTCATTTGCTTGATTTTAATGATTTTCTTACGATTACAATGCAAATCATGCGTATACTGATGTAACGACACATCAAAGATTGAGATTACATGAATAAGCGCATATTAAACGGACTCTTCTTCGTTGGTTCTTTCACCTTGGTTGGCTGCACCGCGACGGATAGCATGCCGACAGAAACCAAACAACCTGCCCCTAAAGTCAACAGTGTTAGTGCTGAAGTCATTTCCAGTTGGATTGATAGTAAGGTTTTAGCCCCTGAAGGGCTGTCGCTCGAGCAAGACAATCTACGTTATCTATCGGGTAGCGCCGACCTAAACAGCGACGGCAAGGCAGAACACATAGTGTTGCTTCAAGATCGCTATTTCTGTGGTAGTGGTGGCTGCTCTGCATATATGTTTGATAATGAGGGAAACGTTATTAATCGAATGTCGGTAACTCGCACGCCTATTGTACTAGCCGACAGTTACAGTAATGGTTGGCAGGACTTTATCGTTTGGAGTAATGGCTCATATCGACTCATGAGTTACAACGGTGAGTCTTATCCAAGTAACCCGTCACTAGAGCCAAAGGTGGATCGAGACGCTAACCAGCAGGCGGCAATCGCAAATGTAATGGCGACAGAGCTTTATCAGCAAAACGGCTATGACATTCTGCCCGCAGAGTCAAAAACCTTGTGGACGCCAGCTAACGTTTACCACTTTACCTTCAAGCACTACGGTGATCCGCATAGCGCTTATCAAGCAACGGTGGATATGAGCAGTGGGGAAGTAGACATTGTAGCCGTTCCGGCTGCGGAATAAAAAACACCTCCCTTAACCGGAATTAAAGGGAGGTGCTAAATGCCAAATTCGAGGGTGGCATTGTTAACCGGAGTCGCTCTAATTAAGCTGCGACTTCTTGCTTCGCTTCTGCTTTGCTTTTTAAGAATGCGTAAGTAAAGCCAGTTACCGCTGTACCCGCTGCAATAGCCACTAAATACATTAATACTGGTGAAATTGCGTTAGGAATTAGCAGCACGAATAGACCGCCGTGTGGTGCCATTAATTTCGCACCGAATAGCATCGATAGGGCACCAGTAAGCGCGCCACCTGCCATACAAGATGGAATCACGCGCATTGGATCTTTCGCAGCAAATGGAATTGCGCCTTCAGAGATGAAACACAGACCCAAGACAAATGATGCTTTACCAGCCTCACGTTCATTTTGTTCAAATTTGTTCTTCGCAATGAAGGTCGCTAAACCCATACCTAGCGCAGGAACCATACCTGCGGCCATGATTGCCGCCATTGGTGCGTAAGTTTGTGAAGCCAAAAGGCCAACACCAAATGCGTAAGCGGCTTTGTTTACCGGGCCTCCTAGGTCGAAACACATCATTGCGCCAAGGATAATACCCAGTAGTACTGCACTGTCAGATCCCATGTTGTTTAGGAAGTCAGTCAGGCCGTTCATGATGCCTGAAACTGGGCCGCCTACGATGTAGATCATGACAAGTCCGGTGAACAATGTTGCCACAAATGGAATGATCAGAATCGGTTTAAGCGCCTCCATCGATTGTGGCAGTTTCACCTTATCTGCGAGGAGTTTCGCTGCGTAACCGGCAATGAAGCCAGCTGCGATACCACCTAGGAAACCAGCACCCGTTGAACTTGCTAGCATACCACCAACAAGACCAGGAGCCAGACCAGGACGGTCTGCGATTGAAAACGCAATATAGCCAGCAAGTACAGGAATCATCAATGCGAATGCAGAGCCACCACCAATGTTCATCAAGGCTGCTGCTAGTGTGCCTTCTTCTTTAAATGCTTCAATACCGAACACGAAAGATAGAGCGATGATCAAACCACCTGCAACGACGACAGGAAGCATGTGCGAAACACCGGTCATCAGGTGCTTGTAAGCGCCTTTTTTCTCTTCGGTGGTAGCTGAAGAGCTAGCTGAACCAGAATGCTGATACACAGTGGCTTGCTCGAATGCTTTGTCCATCTCTTCGGCTGTTTTTTTCAGAGCTGGACCTGTTTTCGTGCGGTACATCTTTTTGCCGTTAAAGCGATCAAGTGGCACTTCAATATCCGCAGCAATGATCACCAGATCGGCGTCTGCAATTTCTTGCTCAGTCAGTTGGTTTTTAGCGCCAACTGAACCACGAGTTTCCACCTTGATTTGATGGCCACGACGCTTGCCTTCTTCTTCTAAAGCTTCTGCCGCCATAAAGGTATGCGCAACGCCAGTAGGGCATGCCGTGATTGCAATAATCTTCTTTGATGCTGATGTTGTATCTGTAGTGATAGGGGCTGCAAGTGTGGTTGCTTTTTCAAGTAAAGTGGCGTTTTCAACCGCTTGCTGGAGAAACGCAGTTGCGTCTTTTGCTACTTCGCTAATTTCCGCTTGGTAAACCTTTTTTCCTACAAAACGAGAAGTGTCGACGTTAGTATTTGCCGCAATGACAATGACTTCGGCTTGTTCAACGTCAGCTTCCGTCAATAGTGTTGGTTCAACCACACTTGATTGACATTCTATTTTGGCATTCCAGTTTAATTTTGCGGCGGCTTGTTCTAGTAATCCTGCCGCAAGGATGCTATTTGCTACACCGCTCGGACAGGCAGTAATAATGGCAATATTCATACGATAACCTTCTGTTCCTTAGTTTTGTTCTAAGTTTGTAATAGGGTAAAGCGCGCTAACTTCAGTTTGTCGCTTGATATTTTCCAGTTCTTCCTGACTGGTTAGCCCTACGCCAACTTGACTAACTGCCAAAGCAGAAAGTGCCGTAGCGAAGCGCAATAAATCGTTTTTAGGCATCAGTTGCATGTGGCCCCAACACAAGCCAGCGACCAGCGTATCGCCTGCGCCAACGGTGCTCACGACATTCATTCGAGGCGGTTTTGCACTAAGCCATTCGCCTTGGTTGAGCCACATAACACCGTCAGGTCCCATAGAAACCACGATGTTTTCTATGCCTTTGTCGCTCAGTGTTTGCGCAGCAGCTTGGCATTGTTCTGGCGTTGAAAGGTGCTCGCCGACAAAGTCACTTAGCTCTTCGTCGTTTGGTTTGATCAACCAAGGATGAGCGTCGATGCCTGCGCGTAGTGCTGCTTTGCTGCTATCGAACAACACTTTCTTGCCTTGCTGATGCAGCTTCTCAATCCATGCTGCGCATTGCTCTGCAGTAACACCGACCGGTAGGCTGCCTGCCAATACAAAGTAATCATGCGTCTCCGCTAGACGAAATAGTGTCTCCTCAAAGCGAGTAATTTCGTTGGTCGTTACTTGAACGCCAGGGAAGTTGATATCACTGACGTTGCCATTGGCCTCAACCAGCTTAACGTTGATACGAGTGGCACCCTCTACTTCCACAAATTCATTCTTAACGTTGATGTCATTGAAAAGCTGATGGAATAGCTCAGGGTTATCTTTACCGAGAAAGCCGGTAACCGTGACGTCTGCGCCTAAATCGCTCAATACTTTTGCTACGTTGACACCTTTACCAGCAGCGTGGAGATTGCTTTGCTGTACTAAGCTCACGGAACCAACGTTTAGTTCATTTACTGAACCTGTTAAATCCAATGCTGGGTTGAGCGTAATAGTGACAACCTTATTTGTTTTGTTTGTCATATCGGATCCTTAACCTTCACCAAGGCCAGAAGCGATTGCATTTCCGATAGACTCCAAGGCTTGCGGCGCATCAGGGCCTTCTGCTGTAAATTGAAGTTGGTGACCGTGCTTAACGCCCAGCGCGATGACTTTCATTAGGCTCTTCGCGTTTACTGCTTTTCCATCTCCGTCTAGGTTGGAAACACGTATAGTGGATTCAAACTTTTTCGCTTCTGCGACTAACATTGCCCCCGGACGAGCATGTAGGCCGTGAGAGTTTTTGATTTTAAATACAGCGGTATTGCCTTCTTCTGAAGATGCAGCTGTGACTTCTTCACCTTTGAACAAAGCAAGAATCTGTTCTACTGATGCATCTAAAAGCTTGCCGTGTTCATTGTTAAACACAATATTAGAAAGCGTTTTTAGGATAGGTTGGTGAGCATTGTTACATGCTGCGAACGCGAAAAGTGCACGCACTTTTTGACCTTCATATTCGCAGTCGTTTGCCGTCGAGACAAATGACACACCTGTGCGAGTGACATGTTTGTCACTGCCAATTAACCACAGGCCATTACCTAAGTGAGTTGGTTGTTTGGTAACGAGATCGGCAACGAATTCGTTATCAGCACATCCCGTATTTTTCAACAGACCACCTGCAACAGCACTAATCTGTAGCATGTCACTCGCAGGGAACATCAGTTGAATTAAAGAAGCGTCAAAGTCTGCTTCAAGCTGAACATCACCGTGCAGTAGGGCGATGATTTCGTCTTCATTTTTTGCATTACGCAGACGCTCTTCTACGCCATCTGCGCCTAGCACTTTGGTGAGCTGTTTAAGAATGCCAAGGTGTTCATCAGATTTAGCTGCGATACCGATAGCGACGAACACAGTATTGCCATCACCCCAGTCGACACCTTGTGGGAAGTGATGCACAGCAACACCCGTTGTTTTCACCATTGCACGAGTGTCGGTTGTACCGTGCGGGATGGCGATACCGTTCCCCAAAAACGTAGAGTTTTGGTTTTCACGGTTTAGCATGCCTTCAACGTAACCGCGTTCAACTAGGCCTTTATCAGTAAGGCTATGAGCAATACTCTTTATTGCTTCAAACTTATCTGTCGCTGATTGCGAGAGGGTAATGTCGTTCTTATTTAGCTTAAGCATGGTGCTTCTCCAGCCTTAAGGTATCAATTTAAAAATGTATTCTGTGTGAGAAGTTGAACGCCGCTTCTTCTGAGCGCTTATCACTCCTCAAACCTTTTATCTTTCAAGCTAAATCGATTCAGCTTGTTGGTAAATTTTTTAAAAGACTCAGAAAAACTGTTTTAAAAACTGACGTTAACAAACGAGCCTTTGCCGCTGTCCTATAGCCTAGCTCACAAATTGGTTTGTTGCGTGTTCGGGTGATTTACGTCAATTTTTAAGTTTTGCTGAATCCTTTCAGCTTTTATACTGAATCGGTTCAGCTTATAATTCAACTTATCGAAAGATCGTTGATGTATTAATATGATCGCGCGCACAGAATAAGGTTTAGAATATGACACTGGATGAAATAGCCAAATTAGCGGGTGTTTCTAAGACAACTGCAAGCTATGTGATTAACGGAAAAGCGCAGAAATACCGCATCAGCGAGAAGACTCAGAAAAAGGTGATGGCCGTTGTAGATGAGTACAATTATAAGCCAGATCATGCGGCGTCTTCCTTGCGGGCAGGTAATTCACGCTCATTTGGGCTTATCATCCCAGACTTAGAGAACACCAGTTATGCGCGTCTTGCAAAGCTGATAGAGCAGAACTCTCGGAAAGCGGGGTACCAAATTTTGATTGGCTGCTCTGATGATGATCCTGATACAGAGCAAAAGGTGGCGGAAGCATTAGTCAGTCGTCGCATTGATGCGTTGTTTGTGGCAAGTGGTATGCCCACTGCAAACGAGTATTACCTTAAGTTGCAAAATTCTGGTACGCCAGTTATCGCGCTAGACCGTCCAATGGATGATGAGCACTTTTGTTGTGTCATCAGCGAAGATTTTGATGCCGCACTTGAACTCACTCAGTCAGTACTGTCAGAGGATATTAAGTCCATTGGCTTAATCGGTGCATTGCAAGATCTTCAAGTCTCAAAAGAGCGTGAGCTCGGTTTTCTATCTGCTTCTCAACAAGGTGGCAAAACGGCAACAGTGGGTTATGGACAACACTTCTCCCGGGAAGAAGGCAAGAAAGTCTTAGAGAGATGGTTAATAGAGAACGCATTGCCAGATGCCATTGTTACAACGTCATACACACTGTTAGAAGGTGTGTTGGATGTAATGCTAGAAAAACCAGAACTGATGGGAAAGGTGCGTTTAGCGACATTTGGTGATAATCGACTGCTGGACTTCTTGCCTGTGAAAATCAACTCTTTGCCTCAACAGTTTGAGTTGATCGCGGACAGCGCAATGGAGTTAGCACTCAACGCTTCCGCCAAGCGTTACAAGCCTGGCGTAGAACTTATCCCGCGTAAAATTGTGAAACGTCACTAAGTAACTAAATAGGTTGCTCAAAGCTTTACTTCAGCCGTCAGCGCCACAAATGCGTGGTCGCTGGCGTTTTTATCTCTGTCATAAATCGGGTTGATCAGATGTTGGTTAGACACCTGATAGTCAACAACCTCGGCAACCGATATATCTGATAAGGTGTCAAACTCTTGTGAGAGCAAGATATAGTCGAGTACATTCCCAGTGGAAAAATGATAGTGCGTGGCTGGGCGTTCATCCTTCAGGGTGTCACTTTGCAATAACCAACCATCTTTGAGTTGTAATTCAGTGACGCAGTCACCAGTGTTGGATACCAATGAGCTGTTAACGCTGATAGGAGTGATAGGTTGATTCATATCGCCCATTAACACTGTCGGCATTGGTTCTTTTCGATACCTCTTTTGCATCGCGTCTCTTAACATCGCTGCTTCCCAGCCTCTTTGCTGGGTGGATAACCAGCGCCCAATAATCGTGCTAGACGTTTCTGGTTGTTCTGAGTCGGCTGGGCGTTGAGATTTCAGGTGCGTTACGTAAACGGCGATATGACCAAGTACAGGATGTATTACTTGGGCATAGATAGGTTTGCGACTGAACTCTGGAACAACACTTACTCCAAAAGGCTCAAGCGTTGCTAAGTCAAACTCTACCGCTTGTACTTTTTCTATTGGAAACCGAGATGCGATTGCCACAACAGGGCTTGAGTAAATGTACTCATCCTCAACATGTGGGGTGTCAACGGTCGCAAAGTAGGGGTAGCCGATGGTTGAAAAAAATGTCTGGGTCTTCTCGATACTGAACACTTCTTGTAAACCAATCACGTCGCCTTCCAGTTTTTCAACTTGACGTTGCGTCCACGAAAGTTTGTCTCGCCATTGCTCTAACGAGTATATGTTCTCGAAATCATAGTAGGCGTTAGGCGGTGCGACAAAATTAAACAAGTTCGCAGTGACAAAGGTAATTCTACTTGGTTGAGACAAAGTATTCGCTCTTTTCAACAATAACTTAGAGAGTATATACCTTCAGGTTGCGTAATTGCAGCTTCGTTTGAGCTACGCATCGGTATACAAGCTAACGAGCGACAAGTTAAATGGGTTAAGAGGTGCTCAAATGCCAAGGCGAATCGGTGATTGAACATCGCCAGAGGTTTCTATTTTTAAGCATTGCGTTTAAACTTCAGGGCATCAAATAGTAAGAGTAAGTAACATGACCCAAGATTACGACCACGAAGAGTATTTAGAAGGCGAAGAGATTGAGATCGAAGCGATTGGCATCGATGTTGATGCGCATCCAATCGAACTGTACAAGCTTTTTAAAATCGCAAACTTGGTCAGCGGTGGCGGCGAAGCAAAACATATCATCGAGGAAGGCTACGTCGCGGTGAATGGTGAACTAGAAACACGTAAGCGCCGCAAGATGTATGATGGTGACTTTTTCGAGTTTAACCAGGAATATTATGTTGTGGTTTGCGATGCGCCAGTAACCGAACCTGAAACGGCAGAGCAAAAAGCAGAAAAGAAAGCGAAAAAAGAAGCGCAGTCTTCTCGTAAAGATAAGTCTCGTCAAAGTAAGTCACCTAAAGCCTCTGGGCCTAAATCAACAGGCCGCAAAGCGGCACATAAAGAGCGTAAAGCGCAGAAAGAAGCGTTGTCTCAGTCTGCTAAGAAAGGCAAAAAAGAAGACAAACCACAAGCCACTCGTGATCCGAAGAGCGGTCGTAATTCTATTGATTTTTTCTAGGGAAATGAACGCTTAACTAAATAAGTGACATCTGAGTAAAACTAAAAAGCGCCGAGCATATTATATCGGCGCTTTTTTGGTTTCACTGTGCTGTAAGTGGGCAGTGTTAATGCACTGTCGTCTCGATGTTTAGGCTATCTGTCCAGTGATGAATGGCGCAAGGCTTTCCTAAGTAAAAGCCTTGGTAATAATCCAAATTAAGTTGATACATAGCTTGTAGCTGCACGTCTTCTTCAACCCCTTCTATAATGACTTTTGCTCCCATATGATCCGCTAGATCAACGGCGCTATGTATGGAAAAGGTTTCTCCGGCGCAGTAGTCTAGCAAATAGGAACGATCGATTTTGATGATGTCAGGGCAGAGCTGCTGAACACGTGCGATATCAGAATGTTGGGCGCCAAAATCATCGATAGCAAAGATAAAACCATTCGCTTTCATTAACTGTACGGCTTTGATTAATAAATCCGTATTTCCGCATGACTCTTCGACTACTTCAAAAACTACGTCTGATGGGCTCATACCAAGTTCGGAAAGGCGTTTGTAAAGCAGGCCGTTATCTTTAAAGCCCATGTCTTTGGTTAGCGTGAGTAGCGTTTGAGGCATGACGTTAAGAAACAGTTTGATCGGTGTCCCTGCGAAATAGCGTGCAAAATTTCGAATGTGCATTGCTCTGGATAAAAACTCTACACATAAGCGAAAGTAGGGATCAAGAGCATTATTGGCCAGAAACACGTCAGGACGAATTAGGGAACCATCAATGCCACGAATACGCAGTAAGGCTTCCATACCAATAATACGTTGGCGTCTATCAAAAATTGGCTGATAAACACTGTGAAAAGTGAATTGATTGAGAACTACGTAATATTCACCAAGATTATCTTGTTTTATGTATCGCTCGTAGTCGGATTGATTCTTTAACTCCATGAAAAACGCCGAAAATTTAGCATCTTGCCAATGTAACAGGGTGCAATTCTGATTTGAAGAATCAAATGTGCCTAATTACATATGCGGTTGAGTTAATTTGAAATGGCTTCCGATTTTGCTTCAATATGGCGGAAAATAAGTGACAGACCAAAACAGATTAAGAAGTAAGCAAGGCCGACAATCAACCAGATTTCAAATATATACCCTGATGAATTTGCCATCTCTGTCCCAACAAACGTCATTTCTTGTATCGAAATCAGTGAAACAATAGAGGTGTCTTTCACCAAAGAGATTGTTTGACCGGCAAGTGCAGGTGTTATTGATTTAAGCACCTGTGGCGCGATAACAAATCGGTATTTCACCCATCGAGACAAGCCCAATGAGTCAGCCGCTTCCCACTGACCTTGGTCGATACTTTGTAAACCACCGCGCACAACTTCTGCAATGTAGGCAGAAGAGAGTAAGCCGACGCATAATACGCCAGAGGCAAGGTTTTCCCAAAGGTTTGAAGGCCCAAACAGAAAGCGCTGTAGTGCATTTGGTTCGCCGTTGTAGTTTCGTAGAAGATCTTCCAAACCGAGTAACGGGATCAATTGGTTAGAAATGAAAAAGTAGAAAATAAAAACAAACACCAACGGAGGGATGTTTCTCACTAACTGGATAAACGCATTGGCAGGTGTGCGCAACCAAACGGAACGAGAGAAGCGTGCTAAGCCTAACAAAGTGCCAAACACTAATGCGAAGCTGATGCCCCAAATACTGAGCCTTAACGTCGAAATCAAACCTTGGAAGAAGTAGGGCAAACCACCATCTGCTCTAGGCGTGAAAAGTAATTCAAGCGCCTCTTTCCACTGCCACAAATAATGCACACCAACAGCGGACCGATGGTACAGCCAAACACCACTGATACCGCACATAACAAGTAGTACCCAGTCTAGTGTGTTTAATTGCGGTAAAAGGTAGCCTGTGCTGGATTTCGCGGGTGCTGTGCGAGTGGTAGTGTGTTCGCCCAAAAATTTGACTCCGATAAGTTATGGAAAAGTAAAATGGATGATTGGAGAGTATAGGCTCGCGGCGTCCACGAGCCATTTAGATTACTGGCCTTGCGCGACTTGATCTTGCCAATCTAATGTCGAGAACCAGTATTCATAACGTTGTTTTAACCATCCATCTTGGGTTCTTGTTTCAATCCATTTATTGAAAAAGGCCTTTTTATCTTCTTCCCCCAAGCGAACTGCAAAGGCTTCGTTACCTTGTGATAGTCGCTCAGAGAATGGAAGGAATAGTTTGTCGCTGTGTTTCACTGTCTCATGTTCTGGTTTTGGGCTAGAAGCAATGACCGCGTGGGCGTTACCATTCAGCACCTCTTGGAACGCTTGCGCGTCGTCATCAAATTGCAGGATCTTCGCTTTCGGGAAGGTTTCTCTGGCTACTTGAACGGTGAATGCGCCGCGACGAGCCGCAATTTTTACGCGTCGTGAGTCAAAATCCGAAAATTCGCTAAAACCAGAGGCGAGTTCTTTGTTTGCTGCTACTTGAACGCCTGAGTGCGAGTAGGGCTCAGTAAACAAGACGCTTCTGGAACGCTCAGGCGTAACCGACATGCCACCGATGATCACGTCGAACTTTTTCGCCAGTAGTGCGGGAATAATGCCATCCCACGCAGTCGGTACGAATTCCACTTTCAAACCTGAATCTTCTGCTAAGCGTTTGGCAACATCGATTTCAAAACCGATTAACTCGCCTTGCTTGTTACGCATTGCCCAAGGTACAAATGTTGACATACCAACGCGCAAAGTGCCTCGTTCTTTGATTTGATCTACATTGGGTGTGGCGACATCTTCTTTCGCGATTGTAGGCATAGCTATGGCTAGCCCTAATAATGCAGTAATGGTCGCTTTGAATAACTTCATGTTATCTCCTTATAATTTGCGCCAACTGGCTCCGAGTTTGTGTTCTAGCCATGCAGACAAGCCAGAAAGTGACAGAGTGAGAGCAAGATAAATTGCTGCCACGGTAAACCAAATTTCGAACGGCATCGCCGTCTCTGAGACGATGTTGCGTGCCTGTGTCGTTAGATCAAAAATCGCCATCACGCTTACAATGGAAGAGTTTTTGATCAAAGAAACCACTTCATTGGTTAATGGCGGTAATGTGCGCTGTAAAACCTGAGGCAAAATCACGTCTTTGTAGGTGTAAAACGGTGATAGTCCGAGAGTTTGTGCTGCTTCGAATTGCCCTTTAGGAATACTGTTTAAACCTGCACGGAATATTTCCGCGGTGTAGGCACCTTGGAAAAGGGATAATGCCAAAACGGCGGTGCTGAATCGGTCCAAACCAATCACGGGGCCAAACACGAAGTAGAGTAAATAGATTTGCACCAACAACGGCGTGTTACGTATTACTTCGACATAAGTGGTACCAATAACATTGCCGACTTTCGAATCGCTAAGCCTTAGTAACGCGGTGACCAACCCCAACACTAAGGTAAAAAATAGACTAATAGCAGAGGTGTTAAGCGTGACCAATAGCCCATCAATAAGTTCTGCCGGCCACCATTCGCCATCTTCATAAAAAGCGATGTAATCAGGTACGCGCTCCCATTGCCATTGATAGCCCATAGCGTCGGCACCAGAGTCCAACACCCACACAATCGCTATGAAGAGGAGCGTCATTTGCAGTAAAGCTTGAAGGACAGGTTTGATTACGCGAACTATCATCAGTAACTTAAAATTTGGTTCAAAAATGCTTGGGTGCGTGGATGCTGTGGTGTCTCAAATAAGGCGACTGGAGAGTTCATTTCCAAGATTTGGCCTTCATCCATAAATACCACGCGGTTCGCTACTTTTTTGGCAAATCCCATTTCATGCGTGACGCAAATCATCGTCATTCCGCTTTGAGCCAGCTCAACCATGACATCCAACACTTCGTTGATCATTTCCGGATCAAGCGCTGAAGTTGGCTCGTCAAACAGGAGTAAATCCGGTTCCATACACAAGGAGCGGGCAATCGCGACGCGTTGCTGCTGACCGCCAGAAAGCTGGATAGGATACTTACTCGCTTGCTCTTCAATATTGACTCGCTTTAGGTAATGTTTTGCGCGTTTTTCAGCTTCTTGTTTTGATAATTTGAGTGTGCGAATCGGCGCTAAGGTGAGGTTTTCCAGTACAGTCAAGTGAGGAAAAAGGTGAAAGTGTTGGAACACCATGCCGATTTTACCGGGCTTGAGAGATTTTGCGTGAGAAGGCTGGTCGAACACATGAAGCTGGCCTTCTTGAATCGATTCAAGATGGTTGATGCAACGAATGAGCGTTGATTTTCCGGAACCTGAAGGGCCACACACCACGACGATCTCGCCAGAATGCACGGAGAAGTTGATGTCTTTTAGAGCGTGGTAATCGCCATACCACTTATTTACGTCGCTAAACTCAACGACGGGAGTATTCTCTTTCAAAGGGGCACGCTATAACGGAAAAATATCCTTTTACAATAGCAAGTTGTGCGCGTAATTTCATTAAGAATAAGCTAATGTTTAGGCGATGATTTTAAGACTCTATTCAGATCGCTTACAAGATACATCCATGTTTCTTTAATGTTGGTGCAGTCTAGAGTCTAGAGTATGACTAACTCAGTTCAACGAGATACGGATAACGAACAACAATCGCAACAACAGACATAACCATTAGTGTCTGTGCAGAATAGTAGGTCACCATGACAACTTGTCGTGAAAATATTGACCGTCCTCCAAAGCGTTCGAAAGCCAATACGATGCCAGAGATAATAAAGATAAAGCTTCCGAGCACTGCAAAAGAGGAGGATTGTGTTTTCCCACTCAAATAATACTCGATCGAAGCCCAGCACATAGTCATCAGTACCAATATATAACTAGCAACTGGCCGTTTTTCTTTACCGAGATCCGGTCGGAACAACCAGTAGACGCATATACCGAGTCCGAACAAGGCAATTGGGAGCCAAGGTGTAAAATGCCACGCTGACATGATGGCAAAACCATAACTATAGGAGAGATGGGCAGAGCAAAAGAGCACTAATCCTGTAATGAACTTGTCTCTAGGGAGCATTAATAACACGTCACCAAGCAACGAGAGCGATAAGCCAATCAAAATCCAATGCGCATATGGCATTGGGTAAGCCGGGGACTGAATTAAAATACCAAGCATACAGAGCACTGGTAATGGTTTAGAAACGTAAAAGAGCCATTTAGAGCCTTTACGGATACTGATGATATGTATGAATGCTAATACGACAACAACTAGCCACATAAAGTGTTTTCTCGAACAGACAAAATTATGTAGTACATCACTACAACAAATCAAAACTTAATTAACGAGTTAACTCGTTCTTTGATCTCAATTATTTTTATTTGTGTAAAGCTGGACAGTTGTCTCTTTACTAACCAACACGGCCGATTTTTTGTCTGGAGGGAATCGTTGTTTTTAGAAGCCTCCTCGTTTTGAACGTGATGTGGCTTACAAAATAGCATAAAAAAACGGTATTGTGACTGTTAAGTCACAATACCGTTAAACCCTAGGAAGGGCAGTGAAGAATTGTTGCAGTTATGAGACAGCTAACTCTAAGATTTCTCGGCTACGTTCAAGTGTGATCGCCTGGTTTTCACCTAAAACAGTCATGCCGTGTTTGTTTAGTTGATCAATGATGGCATCGATAGCTTGTTCACGGCTCTCACCATAGTTTTCGAGCTTAGTTGCGACATCAAGTTGATGATAAAACGCTTCGATAGCTTCGATTGTGCGCTCTGCTAAATCCTCACCTGCTTCAAGAGCAAATACGTTGCGACCCATTTGTTCTAACTTAGGGCGCTTAAACTGCATTTGGTTACGAAGTAACGATGGTTGGACAATTGCAAGAGAACGCGCATGATCAACGCCCCATAGAGCGGTTAATTCATGGCCGATCATATGTGTCGCCCAGTCTTGTGGAACGCCACTACCAATTAACCCATTCAATGCTTGGTTAGCAGACCACATTAAGTTTGCGCGCCACATATCGTCGTCTCGTTCCGCAAACTGTTCTCCGAGTGTTTTTAAAGTTTTCAGCAGTGTTTCTGCGTAACCATCTTGAACCATTGCACCGGTAGGAAGCGTCAAGTATTGCTCACATACGTGCACCCATGCGTCAACAATGCCGTTGATAAGCTGGCGTTCTGGCAGTGTTTTCATTACATCTGGGTCTAACACGGCAAATTTTGGCTGCACTGCTGGAGACATGAACGGAAGTTTGTCTTGAGTTTCTTTTTTAGTGATAACTGCGCCCATGTTTGACTCTGAGCCTGTTGCTGGCAATGTCAAAATTGCAGCTAGAGGCGTCGCTTCAGTGACTTGGTGCTTACCAATCATGATATCCCAACCATCACCATCATACATTGATGCTGCTGCTACGTATTTGGAGCCATCGATGACTGAACCACCACCTACCGCTAAAATAAAGTCAACGCCATGCTCTTTTACCATTGCGACTGCTTTATCGAGTGTTTCTTTGGTTGGGTTTGGTTCAACACCTGAAAACTCTAGCCATTCATGTCCCTCAAGAGCTTCTGCTACTTGGTCGTACACGCCATTTTTTTTGATGGAGCCACCACCGTATACCACTAAAACTTTTTGGTCGGATGGGATAGCTTCTTTGATTGCTGCGATTTGTTTTTGACCAAAGAAAATCTTGGTTGGGTTTACATAAGAAAAGTTCATTATTAGCCCTCTTGCTTCCAGTGAAGGAGATTGAATACATGCATATTAGTCCTGATTAACGATGGTTAACAGGTCGATTTCTGCAAATAATTTGCCTATTTCTACAAAATTGATGCTCTTGAGCTAGAAAGTTAAAGTCGAGAGGAAGTATAGTGCTCGAAACGATAATAGAGACCAAACTCGTTGGTCATTGATGGAGCGCTCTAATGCACACTCTCGCAGATATCATGCAGCAATATGTTGAAAAGCAGGGGCTGCATGACCTAGAAGGTATGAAGAAAACAGCGATAGATGGCGTATGGTTTTATCGCAGTAGCAAAGGGAATCATCGCCAGCCGTTTGTCTATCAGTCCGGCATCATCGTCTTGGGTCAAGGGCATAAGAACATTCATATTGGTGATACACCAGTGCAATATGGGCCCGATGATTACCTTGTTGTCGGGGTTCCCATGCCACTAGAGTGCGAAGCGTTTGCGACAAACAATGAGCCTTTACTTGGCATTTCGATAGATATTTCGCCAACGCTTCTTCATAAACTCGTTAAAAAATTAGAGGCTGAGAAATTCAGTAATAAGTGTCTGGATGCTACCCGCTGCGGCCTTAAGTCGGTACGTATGAATGAAGGTATGTTGGATGCGTGCAAGCGGTTAATGAAAGCAATGTGTGACGAGCTTGATGTTATCATGCTTGGCGAGCTGCTTCTTGAGGAAATTGTGTATCGTACTTTGGTGAGCAAAGAGGGGTATGTTTTATTTGACCTAGCACATCAAGAAGGTTCTTACGCGAGGGTCGCTAAAGCACTAAATCGCGTGCATCAAGCGTATCACGAACAGTTGAACGTACAAGCATTGGCTGAAGAAGCCAACATGAGTGTGTCTGCTTTCCATCAAGCATTTCGCAATGTCACGCTTGAATCTCCGCTGCAATATATTAAGAAAGTTCGACTTAACAAAGCGCGCGAATTGATCAAGTTAGAGGGGCGACGTGTTAATGATGCAGCGAGAATGGTTGGGTACACGAGCCCATCACAGTTTAGTCGCGAGTACAAGCGGCATTTTAATGAAACGCCAAGGTCAACAAAGGCTTAGTGATCTTTATTTCAAAATGGCGACTTTTTTTACCTTTTTTATTAATTTGCGAGTGACATATTTATTTAAGTTATAAAATTAGTTACTGGTGCCAAATAATAGGTACGTTGTTGCAATCATTTAGTGGATTGTTGCGAGGCGGTGTGGAAAACTCGTAAATAGATAGTGTGAAATCACCAACTTGTACTTAAGTTATTTTACGTCGAAATAAAAGTATAGATGCGCTTCGTTTAGCGCATTTAGTATTGTTTTAACAATAACTTAAGGAAGAGCGATTATGCACCTTAAAAACGGCAACGCAGTGAAAAACGTGTTCACACTAAGCACACTCACCGCTTCTTGTCTTATGGCCTTCAATAGCTACGCAGCAGTTGACTGTGCCCCTCTAGAAACTTGGCAATCATCAAAAGTTTATAACGGTGGCGACCAAGTTCAGCATGAAGGTAATGCTTATAAAGCGCGTTACTGGACGCAAAACAATAATCCAGCGCAATCTGGTGAGTGGGGCGAGTGGGAAACACTTGGCGCTTGTGATGGCACTGGACCGGTTGATCCACCTCAGAATGAAGTCCCGACGGTTACTCTGACATCGCCTTCTGCGTCGGCTTCTGTGACTGCGGGTGATGTTGTTAACCTAGCTGCAGATGCGGCAGATACTGATGGGACTGTTAGCAAAGTAGAGTTCTTTGTTGATGGTGTATTAGTTGGTCAGGCAACGTCTGCGCCGTATGCTGCATCGTGGACAGCAACTGAAGGACAGCACGAGTTCTCTACCAAGGCCTATGACGATGCAGGTGCCGTTAGTACGGCAAGTGTTGTGACGTTAACTGTGGCATCAGCGCAACCTGGTAATGAAGCGCCGACAGTGGATGTCGTGCTTTCTGCGAACTCTATTGACCTGGGTGGTTCCGTAACACTGACTGCAAATGCTACGGATGCGGATGGTACCGTTGCTAAAGTTGATTTTTATGTTGCAGGTGTGCTTGCTGGCACTGCTACAACAGCGCCATACACGCTGGATGTAACCCCTTCACAAGCTGGCTCATTAAGTGTTTATGCGAAAGCAACCGATGATGCTGGAGCAACAGCAGATTCTGCACTTGCAACGTTAACGGTAAACGGCGGCGCAGTGACATCTAATTGTCGTCCTGATGGTCTTTATCAAACAACGGGTGTAGATGTTCCTTACTGTTCTATTTATGACGAAGAAGGCCGTGAGAAAATGGGGGCTGATCACCCACGTCGTGTAATCGGCTACTTCACCAGTTGGCGAGCAGGTGACGACCCACAATCGACTTACCTTGTTAAAGACATTCCTTGGGAACAACTTACTCACATTAACTACGCGTTTGTGAGCATTGGTTCTGACGGCAAAGTAAACGTTGGCGACGTTAATGATCCTAACAACCCTGCTACAGGTAAAACTTGGCCAGGCGTTGAGGTAGATCCTGCTCTTGGTTTTAAAGGTCATTTTGGTGCACTAGCAACTTACAAGCAAAAACATGATGTTAAAACGCTAATCTCGATTGGTGGTTGGGCTGAAACGGGCGGTCACTTCGATACGAACGGCGATCGTGTAGCTGATGGTGGCTTCTACACCATGACGACGAATGCGGACGGTTCTATTAATCATGCTGGTATTGAGAAATTCGCAACTTCAGCCGTTGAAATGATGCGTCAGTACAAGTTCGATGGCCTGGATATCGACTATGAATACCCGACGTCAATGGCTGGTGCTGGTAACCCTTACGACAAAGACTTCATGGAACCACGTCGTCAGTATTTATGGGCGTCTTACCAAGAGCTGATGAAAGTATTGCGTGAGAAACTTGATGTGGCATCCGCGCAAGATGGTATTCATTATATGCTGACTATCGCAGCACCATCTTCAGGTTACTTGCTACGTGGGATGGAAACCTTCGATGTAACTAAGTACCTAGACTACGTAAACATCATGTCTTACGACTTGCATGGGGCTTGGAATGATCACGTTGGTCATAACGCGGCTTTATTCGATACAGGTAAAGACTCTGAGCTAGCGCAGTGGAACGTATACGGCACTGCTGCATACGGTGGTATCGGTTACTTGAACACAGACTGGGCTTACCATTACTTCCGTGGTTCTATGCCAGCAGGTCGTATCAACATTGGTGTTCCTTACTACACCCGTGGTTGGCAAGGTGTTACTGGTGGCGAAAATGGCCTTTGGGGCCGAGCGGCACTACCAAACCAAGCAGAGTGCCAACCGGGCACAGGTGAAGGTGAGAAGAACAACTGTGGTCACGGTGCTATTGGTATCGACAACATGTGGCATGATACCGACCCTAAAGGAAACGAAATGGGCGCTGGTTCTAACCCAATGTGGCATGCTAAGAACCTAGAAAACGGTATTTGGGGCTCTTACGCAGCTGCTTACGGTCTCGACCCTGTCAACGATCCTTCAGATAAGTTTGTTGGTACTTATACCCGTCATTACGATAGCGTTGCTGTGGCACCTTGGTTGTGGAACGCAGAGAAGAGCGTATTCCTATCTACGGAAGATAAAGCTTCTATCGAGGTGAAAGCCGATTACGTTATCGATAAAGAGATCGGCGGTATCATGTTCTGGGAACTAGCCGGTGATTACAACTGTTACGTACTGGATGCAAATGGTAATCGTACGGCAGTAGATGCAACTGAACAAGCTTGTGCGGCGGGTAATGGTGAATACCACATGGGTAACACTATGACCAAAGCTATCTACGACAAGTTTAAGTCTGCGACGCCTTACGGCAACAAAGTAGCGACTGGCCCAACACCAACTGAAGCAGTAGACATTACTGTTAGTGTTGGCGGCTTCAAAGTTGGCGACCAAAACTACCCAATTAACCCGAAAATCACGTTTACGAACAACACTGGTCAAGCGATCCCTGGCGGTACTGAATTCCAATTCGATATCCCAGTATCTGCACCGGACAACGCGAAAGACCAATCAGGTGGTGGTTTGAAAGTGATTGCTTCTGGACATACTCGAGCAAACAACATTGGTGGCTTAGATGGCGTAATGCACCGTGTGTCGTTCTCTCTACCAGCATGGAAAGACTTGCCAGCGGGCGGCACTTACGAGCTTGATATGGTTTACTACCTACCAATCTCTGGTCCGGCTAACTACTCAGTGATTTCTGGTGGTAAAGAGTTTGCGTTTAAGTTTGAACAGCCAGATCTACCAATTGGTGACCTAAATGCGGGCACGGGTGGTGGTACCACTGAACCAGGTACGTGTGATACGACAGGTTTAGTGACATACCCAGCTCTGCCACAAACGGATTGGGCAGGTAATCCAAGCCACGCTAACCAAGGTGATAAGATCATCCACAACGGTGTGGTTTACCAAGCGAACTGGTGGACAGCGGCTGAACCGGGTACAGATGGTAGCTGGTCAACGGTATGTAACATCTAATTATTATGGATTATTTGTTATAGCCTAATGTTTACAGGCACTTAAACAAAAGCGCACGATGACTATCGTGCGCTTTTTTGTTGTGATAGTTTGTCGTTTAATCGAATTGGTAACTTTCGGGTATGACGACAATACCTTTGTCTGAGATTTTAAATCGCTTCGCATCTTCAAGTTTGTTGATGCCAATTTGAGTATGTGGCGGAATACGAACATGTTTATCAACTATGCAGTTGACCAACTGACTTCCTTCACCAACTTCTACGTCATCAAAAATGATGGAATCGACTACCGTTGCACTATCTTGAATGCGTACATTAGAGGAAATAATGGAGTGCTGTACCGAGCCTCCGGAATTGATGACACCGGTAGCAATGATGGAGTTAATAAAAATGCCTTCATTACCCGTGGCCGACGATACAGTACGAGCTGGTGGAAACTGCGGCTCGTAAGTACGAATCGCCCAATTAGACTGATAAAGGTTCATTGGCGGCACAGGTTCTAGTAGATCCATATTCGCTTCATAGAAGGAATCAATGGTACCCACGTCGCGCCAATAGCAATCTTTATCGACGCGCCCTTTACTTCCACAGAATTGATAAGCGTAAACGGATTCGGTATCAATTAGCTTAGGTATGATGTCTTTTCCGAAGTCATGGCTTGATGAATTGAGTTTTGAGTCGTCTTCGAGTGCTTCTTTTAAAACATCCATATCAAAGATATAGATTCCCATGGAAACGAGGCTTCTGGTTTTGCTTCCTGGAAGGGTAGGTGGGCATTCTGGTTTTTCTATAAATGAAGTAACTAGCCCGTTTTCTGCGGTGCCCATTACACCGAATGCTGAAGCATCCTCTACGGGAACATCCATACAGGCAACGGTGAGCTTAGCACCTTTCTCTTTATGCTCTTCAAGCATTGCGGCGTAGTCCATTCGATAGATATGATCGCCGGATAACACAACCACATACTTTGCATCATTTCGCGATAGCAACCACATGTTGTGATAAATCGCATCGGCGGTTCCTTCATACCATGCACCACCTTTGCGCATTTGTGGTGGAACAGCAGTAATGTACTCGCCTAGCTCTGGATTGAATATCGACCAGCCGTCTCGTAAGTGTTTTTGAAGTGAATGAGATTTATATTGGGTTAAAACAAGGATCTTGCGTAAACCCGAATGTAAACAATTGGTTAGTGTGAAATCTATAATTCTATATTTTCCGCCAAAAGGTACGGCTGGCTTGGTTCTGTCATCGGTGAGTGGGCTGAGTCTAGACCCCATCCCTCCTGCTAAAATTACGGCGAGTGCGTCTTCCATAGTATTCCCTTTCCCTTTTCTGACATGCATCAAAACGGTGCTAACCTGAAGGAGGTGGTATGCAACGCAGAGGTTTTGAAAAGCATGTGCTAATGTGCTTATTAGTGAATAAGTCTACTACAAGAATCGAGCCATAGAATATCTCCTTAAAAATCAAGGAGGTTAAAATTTCACTGTAAGACAACTGCACCATATTAGTGAAGCGCTAAATAGCCCGTGCATCAAATTGGCGCAAAATTGTAGAAAGGAGAAGTCAACAAGTATGGATTTACAATGTAAAGTGGCGACAAAACAAGAAGATAAATAGGTTTTTCTAGCTTAATAACTATGGCTAAACAAGGCTTAGGGTTAGCGTCTTAACTCTAAAGGTCTAAAACAGGCGCGTTGATGTAAGGCAGGAGAGCTTTGTATCAACAATTCAAGAGTAGAAGGCCTGAGACAACTCTTTTCACAGTTGTTGAGAGTGAGTGGATAGGTAAGTAGACCACTCACTCAATGAATATGCTCACTTCACTGATAGCGATACGTTATCACTGCACTAAGAGAGACCGACGATATTTCCTTCATCATCAAGATCTAAGTTCATAAATGCGGGTTTATCAGGTAAGCCTGGCATCGTCATCACGGTACCAGATAATGCATAAACGAATCCTGCGCCCGCACACAAGCGCAGCTCGCGGATTGGGACGGTAAAACCAGTTGGTGCGCCTTTGACTGCGGAGTCTGTGGTTATCGATAGTGGTGTCTTCGCGATGCAAACCGCTAAGTTGTTAAAGCCTAATTGCTCAAAATGTTTGAGCTGTTCAGTCGCGATAGGAGTCATTTCTATATTGGTTGCTCCATAGCCCGCTTCACATACTGCCATGAGCTTTTCGAGTAATGATTGCTCTTTGTTGTATAACGGACAAAACTCTACAGGCGTGGTACACGCATCAATAACATGTTGAGCTAGTTCCGTTGCGCCTTGTCCGCCTTGCGAAAAAGCGGTGCTGATGGCTACTTTAACTTCGGGATTAAATTGGTGAATCAGCTCTTCAAGAGCTTTAAGCTCTTTCACACAATCTTGTGGAAACTGGTTAATGGCAACGACAGCAGGTAAACTGTATTTATGAACGTTATTTATGTGCCATTTTAAATTTTCAAACCCAGCCTCCAATGCTGCTTGGTCCGGATTAAAAATGGAATCTGGAATAGCCATACCTGGGCGTAAATCGTAGTGTCCAGAATTCGCTTTGAGGCCGCGTAATGTTGCTACGATCACTACACAGTCCGGGGCTTTGTTGGCGGCAGCAGCTTTAATGTTACACGCTTTCTCAAATCCCATATCCGAACCAAAACCGGCTTCAGTTACCGTGTAACCTGACAGTTTTAGCGCAATATCGTCCGCGATAATGGATGAATTTCCATGGGCGATGTTTGCAAATGGACCTGCATGGATCAACGTAGGAACACCTTCTAGAGTTTGCATCAGTGTTGGTGCAATCGCCTCTTTTAGTGTTACTGCCATTGCTCCTGCAACTTGTAGATCTTCCGTAGTGACGGGGTTTCCGTTCAAATCGTACGCTACGACAATTTTCCCAATACGTTGACGTAAATCTTTTAAATCTTTGGCTAGTGCAATGATAGCCATCAACTCGGAAGCCGCTGAAATATCGAACCCTTCGTCACGCTCGAAACCATTGATGGTTTTTCCTGCATCATTGAGGCCAATTTTGACTTTACGTAGTGCACGATCATTATGGTCCATCACTCGTTTCCAAGTAATACTTGCCGTGTCGATTTTAAGTGCTCTTAACCCGGTGCGTGATTCAAAGGCATCATAACCCTCGCGTTGCTCATGGAACAAGCGAGCGTCAAGAGCGGCTGAAGCAAGGTTGTGCGCCGCTGTCACTGCGTGAATGTCACCAGTAAGGTGTAAGTTTAACTCTTCCATTGGAGCTACTTGAGAATAACCACCGCCCGCTGCGCCACCTTTAATACCGAAGACGGGTCCCATCGAAGGTTGCCTTATACATGCAATAACAGATTGATTAAGCTTTGCTAAACCTTGCGCCAGTCCTATCGTCGTAACGGTTTTTCCTTCGCCAAGAGGAGTCGGCGTGATCGCAGTGACGAGTACAAGTTTACCGTCATCATTTGCTTTGAGTCGTTCCAAACATTTTGGGTGGACTTTGGCTTTGTGCTTCCCGTGAGTGTCATACTCTTCGGGCAATAGTCCTACTTTTTCCGCGATAACATCAATAGAAGAAAGTGGTGTGTTTCGGCAAATTTCGATATCTGACTGCATGGAGAATCCCCAAAGTGGCACAGGTAGCGTTGAAAAACTACCTGAGTTATAACGAGTATTATTGTGAGGCAAAGGTCTGCTTGGTGATGGTACTGTTTCGGTTAGGCTTGTAAAGAGTTTACTGCTTCGTATTGTGCGACATACTAACGAAATCTACTCGTTATAGTGCTAGATAAAAACAAAAAGGCCACCAAATGGTGACCTTGATATATTTTTAGCTTTAAAGTTGTCGTTTTAACGATCCCAATAAGTCTCTTCTAAGCTATCTTCTCGTTCAGGAAGCGCTCGCGATAGGCGAGGAGAGTGCTGCGTCAACACTTCATAGCTTACTCGGTTTGCGTATTTACAAATCTGAGAAAGTGAGGAGTAGGTTAAGCATCGTACTTCGTGCTTTTCTGAGTTAGGCACTTCTTTTTGGTGAAAAGAGTTTGCTGCCATGTCATGCAGTAAGGCTGAAAGGGCTGCATCACCTGCACCGTTAGTGTTCTTAATCTCTAGTGGTCCACCAAGGTAAGGGCCGATGTGAGAGTAGACCTTCATTGGGTTTTGACAGTCTTCTTTACGCATCGCACGACTAAACTCGTACTGGTTAAAGGCTTCGAGGGAGCTTTCAAGGATGTCGTGTGTGGTTTCTCGTTTTACTTTCTCGTCGGTGTAACCAGCCATGTACAGACCATTTGGTCCTGCTGTACAAAGTACGAGATCAACCCACTCAAGTGCTTTATCAGCAGCAGCTAGCGGCTCTGTTTCACCTGTTAGCGCCGCACCTTCTTCTTCATTCATAGCGACAACAGAAATGTTTTCGCGAATGTATTCTTGCCACCACTGTGCGTTACCTTCGATAACGTACTTTGTCCCTAGCGTAAGTACAACAGGGACATCGTGCTTCTTAGCAAAGTCGATCGCTCTTTGTACCGCTTTAGGCATTGGATCTTCTTCTTTACCACGCATTAGGTAAGAAGAAACAACCAGGGCTGATGCTTTCTCAAAGATCTCTTCAGGAATGCTTTCCGGAAGTAGTTGATTCATATGACCTTCGTTGATAGCAAATGTACGCTCACCGTCTTGAGAAATTAGGGTGTAGCAGCGACCAATAGGGCCATCTACCGTTTGTAAATGGTTAAGGTTCATGCGTGAAGACGTACGGCAAAGGTAGCGGTAAGCAAAAGAACCGACTTGAATGTTCTTAGACATCACACCGAGCAAAACGGATTTGCTATCGGCTAAAACCGAGTAGTTGTGAAGAGTATTGCCAATCGTGTCACCTGGGTATTGGTGTGTGATCAGGCCTTGCTCAACCAGTTCTTCGTAAAGTGCATCTGCTTTGCTTTCTTCAAGAACGAGCGAATGTCCTTTACTCAGGTTGTATTTCTCTAAAAACGCGTCATCTACACGTGCTTCGATATCTACAATGGTTTGACCGACACCAACAATAGTTGGGCGATATAGCTTAGGTGCCTGTCGGATTTGGTTTACTAATGGATCTCGAGCGTGAGTTGGGAAGTAGTGTTTAGATTTACGCTGACCAGGAAACTTCATGCTTGTTCTTGAGTGAGAAAAAAAAGAGGCGGGATTGTATCACAAAAAAATGAAAATCGTGGTGATTTATTACAAAGAAGTCTGCTCGCTGAAAAAATCAGCGAGCTGAGTAAATAGCAACCAAAGCAGCTGCAATTTATGGCGCTTGTCGTATTGCAATGGGTTGTTTTTTAAACTTGTTGCTCAGCAGCGCCCGGAAAGAGCCTGCTCCGCGCTAACTAAATTTACCCGCGTTACTTTTTCACTTCAGTTGGCTCAACGTAAGCCTTGGTACCCCAAAGTGGGACTGTCGAAAGGCTATGCTTAAAACTACCATCGGTCTCTTTTGTTGTATAAGACAAGTAGAGTAAGGTTTGGTTATCGGCATCATAAATACGGCGAACCTTCATTGTTTTGAAGAAAATGCTTTTTGACTTCTTAAATACAATTTCACCGGACTTACTCTTATCTATTTTTGCAATCATTTCCGGTGTGATTTCGCCAGTCTGACGACATGATATTGAGCTATCACTTGGATCTGCTAAGCTGAAATCCGCTTCGATAGAGGCGATGTGACATGTGACACCTGTTACCACCTCGTCTTTCAACTCACCGACTTTGATGTCTTTCAAAGTAAACCAACCGAGCCCCACGTCAGCAACATCGTTATCTGAACAACCAACTAGAGTAGTAGCAAGCAATGCACTTAACAGCATCTTTTTCATTATTTTTGTCCTTAACTAGGAAAGATATTGATGAAATCTATCAGAGGTTTGCACCTAAAACAAAATTTAGCCACGGAAAGGTCTATGTGCGCTAGGTTTGTTGCGGGCTTCATGCTAATGTACTGCTCTAAACGAAGGTATCAAGATGAATGAACAACAGTTAGCCAGTATCGAGCGTAAAAATACATGGCTGTATGATCTGGTCGAAGTTGAATTTCCGACACCAGAGAGTTTGAAAGGGCGCGATGTCTATTTCAAAACGCTAGAAAAAGCAACGTATCAAGTAGTCGACAAAGACACACTACTGGAAAGTGACTCTGAATTTAACCCCGACGATATTTTTCTGGTCGATTTTCATCGACTGACCATTATGTTCTCTATCTTGCAATCTCAGCGCTGGGAACAGCAGTATGATAAAGATATGATCATTGAATATCTGACACAGATTATCCTCACGCCAGATTTTGAATTATATGTTGGTTTTAAATCAGGAGTCCCAATTGGTGCTGCTATTGTTAGCCATCTCGAAGGAAATACACTCATCTCTGATGTTGCTGTTTCTGAATCAAAATACAAAAGCTCGTTTGTGGCTGATCTGGCTAAAAGACTAAGCACCGAGCAAAAACTGTTAGACTCAGTGGTTATCGAAGACTAACTTACACATCAATGTGCATAAAAAGTAAAGCAAGATGACGTTGGGTGATCTTGCTTAGAAAAACTGTAATTGCTCCCTTCTATTTCCATGAAATGCCAAGCTCGTCGTTTCAACAATCCCAAACTCAAATAAGATTAATCCAAACATTCTTAAAATCAGCTTGGGCTTAAGCCTTTAAGACGTCTGGAGATGGCTATGGCAATTACCAATATTAAGTGCGTGATATTTGACTGTGATGGTACGTTGGTCGACAGCGAAAGACTGTGTTGCCAAGCGCTCGTCAATGTATTTAACCAGCATGGGGCTGAGTTAACGATGGAAGAGTGCGTTTCTCACTTTAAAGGAGGAAAGCTCGCTGACATCCTTTTAGATACTAAAGAATTGAAAGATATCAAAGTTCCAATTGATGTTTTAGAGCCGCAATACCGAGAAGAAGTCCAGTCCCTTTTTGTGCGTCACTTACAGCCGATGGATGGCGCAAAACGATTAATTCAGTTTTTAGATTCGCATAATATCGAATATTGTGTGGCGTCTAATGGACCTAAAGATAAAATTGAATACGCTTTGGAGTTAACCGGTTTACTCGATGCTTTCCGAGGCAAAGTGTTCTCAGCATTCGATGCGAATAGTTGGAAGCCTGAGCCCGATTTAATCATGTACAGTGCTATGAGCATGGGCTTTTTACCAAGTGACTGTCTTTATATTGATGACACGCCTAAAGGAGTTGAGGCGGGATTAAACGCCGGTATCAAAACGGTACAGTTATTTAATGGTGAAGCTATCAATCGTGTTGATGACGAGCGTGTAATTCGCATCCATCATTTAGATGAATTAAAAGAGCAGCTGTGTGGCTGCTCTGTTTGACCTACTAATGGCAAACCGGACTTAAGCTGTGGATGTGCTTAAGTTTAGACTGTAGGTAAGGCGTTTGATGTAGACATTGGATAGATGAGAAGTTTTTTGTATGAAATCCGCAAGCAGCGCATGTGAATTTCTCGCCATCCGATGAAATGAGATATTCATCTCCTTGGCAGAGTGGGCAATTCAGGTTCTCTATGTCTTTTGTGTCTTTGTAATTATTCATATTGTTTTCCAGCAGCAAATTGGAATTGGCAAGATCAAGCATAGCGGAACGCTTTGTTTAAGAACATTATTTCATCCGGTACAGCGAGAACTTGAGATTCACTTCAAATATCCACTTGGATGTCGTAGAAAATATCGAAGGTAATAGTTGAACACGGTTTAAAGAAAAGGGCTCCTTAAGGAGCCCTTGTTGATCATAAGTTCCACAACGTTATGCGGTGCGGTAGCGTTGTAATATCTCACCAAGAGAAACGGAGGCTTGCGTGAGATTAGCGACGCCAGCGGTAGATTGCTCCGCCACTTCTCTGATTGTGCTTGATTGACTACGAATTTCTGAAAGTTCCGATGCAATATCGTTAGCAACTGCGCTTTGTTCTTCAGCAGATGTGGAAATCTGAATGCTCATGTCCATTAATGAGCGTGCTGACTCGGCAATAGAGGTAACATCATGGCCGATTTCATCAATAAGCTGGCTGCTGGTTTGAGCTTGCTGAACGGTTCGGTTGGTGATTGAAGCAATGTTCTGGCTCTCAATTTGAAGCTTCTCAATCATGGCTTGGATCTCTACTGTTGCCTGTTGAGTTCTGCTTGCTAATGTACGTACTTCATCGGCAACCACTGCAAATCCACGACCTTGTTCACCAGCACGGGCTGCTTCGATTGCTGCGTTTAGTGCCAACAGATTAGTTTGTTCTGAAATGGCGTTAATCGTTGTGATTACGTCATTAATCTGCGTCGTATTCTCGTTTAAATTGGTTACTGACGTAGAGGCTTGTTCAATATAGCTAGATAACGTCTCTATCTCGCCAATCACGTTTTGTACACGGCTTCTGCTTAGTTCGATCTTCTGGGCATCTTGGTCTGACTGCGTCGTTGCTTGTTGAGAAATACTTGATACCTCCTTTGCAGAGGCTGTCATTTCTTCCATTGCCGTCGCGACTGAATCAAGCGTTTGATATTGATGAGATATCTGGGTTTCACTCAACTGCATATCTTTTTCGAATGCAGAAGATGTCTCGCTCAACATCGTTGCATTATTTTTAACACTATTAACCAGTTCACTTAAGGTATCCATAGACTTGTCTAGCGCACAGCCGATGGTACCGAATTCATCTCGACCTGGATGAAAACCAAGACGAGAGGTTAAGTCACCGTCACCAATTTTTTCGGTTGTTGTATATAAAACCCACAGAGCTCCTCCGATAAACGTTGCCACCCAGTAAGAGAATAGGGCAAAAGGAATAACCCATAAGAAGCTAAGTAATAGTGACGATAGAGCTGATGATTTTAACGATTCGTATTGTGTGGACACATTTTGAGTCAGCTTAATCACTTCTCCAGAATGCAACTTGGCATAAGCGGTCACAGACCCATCGACAAAAGAACTCTCGCTTACGCGGTTCGATTTCGATACGCCGTCAATTTCTGTAGCGCGGTTTGATTGAGCATCAACGATACCAGAAAGCTTCGCTTCGCTCGCCGAGATGGCTTGCTGCTCAAATTGTTGTATTTCATTGAAGTAGCGGCTTCCAGCCACTGAAGTGAGGGCTACTAAAAATAGTAGGAATATAACCCACATTTTGTCGTTGATAGACATCTTGATAAACAGCCTGTCTATCGTTCTAAACTCAACTTCTCTCATTTAAAGCTCCATTAGAGATAAAAGATATTGACCAAATCTATTGCTATATCGAAACAAAATATGCGAAGTTAATCAGCAAAATATGTAACGAATACTAAATTTAGTTTAAGAAATGAGATCTAAGGACGCCTATAACAGTATGTTATATCTTTAAATTGACATGAATGTTGATAAAAGAGTCATTTCTCTAAAGTGTTAAGTGGATATGAAACCTAATTGCAATCGTTTACTTTTGATTATGCTCATAGGTTTTTAAATCTTTACTTCTCGCTGTCATGAATGTGTCATATAAAGACTATAAAAAGGAGTTGCTGATGTGGATATGGCAAGAGCCAGGCCGTCAGCAAGTAAAAGCAAGAGAGCTTAAAATAAAGGAGGTCACAATGAGCGACCAATACCAAAACGATGAGAGCCTAGAGCTGCTAGATGCGCTTGAAATTGGCATTATCTTGTCGGAATACGTTGGCTCAGACAACGAAGCCGAATAGCGGAACACTCTCATCTCGTCGTAATTGACGTTATACTAGGTTCATGTCACACCAAGCCCTAGAGGCCAAAACTGGCGTCGAATGAACTTTCTAGCCCACCTGCATATCGCAGAACACAGTAACAGCCATTTATTGGGAAACTTGCTTGGAGACTTCGTAAAAGGAGATCCAAGCAAGCTGTATGATCGCGATATCTCAAATGGCATCAGATTACATAGATTTGTTGACCGTATTACTGACCATCATCCAATCGTCAACGAATGTAAGCCTCATTTCACTGGTGTTGCGAGACGTTTTGCACCTATCGCTTTAGATATGTTTTGGGATCATTGCCTCGCAAAACACTGGAACGACTTTCACTCCGTGTCTCTCGAACACTTTGTAAAAACGGCATACGAGAGAGTAAACCGAGAGGTTCATGAACATTTGCCGCCACGTTTTTTGGTGCTCCACAGCAGAATGTGGCATGGCCGATGGCTTCAATCCTATCAAGATCTAGACAATATAGAATTTGCACTACATCGGATGTCGCAAAGAAGTCCTAGGATGGCAGACTTAACCACAACATTTAAAGTGATTGAAAGTGATTACACCGAATTAGAAGAGAAGTTCTCGTCACTTTATCGAGATGTTTTGCGCCAGTCGTATGATTTTCAGCAACAGCTTAATGACTCAACTCAATGAGATAGAAAAGTAGTATGGCTTTAGGGGCTCTGGTAAACTCTGCGCTCCAAAAATAATGAGGTTACACATGTCTGTTAATTTTGCTGATTTAGGCATCGAACAAAAGCTAATCGAGACGCTAGGCAATCTAAATATCGTGACGCCAACACCAGTGCAAGAAAAGTCAATTCCACACGTCCTTGCAGGAAAAAACTTACTTGCTGCTGCACAAACTGGTACGGGAAAAACGGCTGCGTTTGGTTTACCTATCATACAAACCGTTCAGCAAAAGAAACTTAACGGCACACCTCAAGCATTGATTTTGGTTCCAACACGCGAGCTTGCACAGCAGGTATTTGATAATTTGAATCAGTACTCGGCAGAAACAGAACTTCGCATCGTGTGTGTTTATGGTGGTACAAGCATTGGCGTACAAAAGAGAAAGTTAGAAGAGGGCGCTGATATTTTGATTGCCACGCCAGGCCGCCTTTTGGATCACCTGTTTAATGGTAACGTAAACATCTCTAAAACCGGTATGCTCGTGTTAGACGAAGCCGACCGTATGTTAGATATGGGATTTTGGCCTGACTTGCAGCGCATCTTCCGACGTTTACCTGCAGAGAAACAGATCCTATTGTTCTCTGCGACATTTGAGAAGCGAATCAAAACTATTGCGTATAAACTCATGGAATCGCCAGTTGAAGTCGAAGTTTCACCAGCAAATACGACTGCTGAAACGGTAACACAAATGGTTTATCCAGTGGATAAAAAACGGAAACGTGAATTGCTAGCGTACTTAATTGGCTCGCGGAATTGGCAGCAAGTGCTTGTATTTACAAAAACGAAGCAAGGCAGTGATGAGTTAGCGAAAGAGCTCAAGTTAGATGGCATCAAAGCGGTTTCTATCAACGGCGATAAATCACAAGGCGCCCGCCAAAGAGCTTTGGATGAATTTAAACAAGGTAAGGTGCGTGCTTTGATTGCAACCGATGTGGCAGCACGAGGGTTAGATATTCAAGAGCTAGAACAAGTCGTGAACTTTGATATGCCATTCAAAGCAGAAGATTATGTCCATCGAATTGGCCGCACTGGAAGAGCAGGAAAGTCAGGTTTGGCGGTTTCTCTGATGAGTAGAGATGAGGAGTACTTGTTGCAAGCTATCGAGAACCTGCTTGATCAACGCTTACCCCAAGAATGGCTGGCAGGTTTCGAACCAAGTCTTGTAGAAGAAGTTGAGCCTGAACAAAATGGGGGTGGGCGTCGTCGTAGTCGTTCATCTGAGAAGCGTAAGCTAAAAGCAAAATTGGCGATTCATAAGAATCGTGGTAAATCACGTAGCTCTCGCTAAACCGCGCAAACTTTTGTTCTTACATAGTCAGGCTGTTTTTGCCTCTTCATAGACGTCTAACGTTTGGGGGATAGCAAGTAGGTACCCTTGATACATATCGAAACCGAGCTTTTTCATTAAGCGAAGTTGATGCTCGGTTTCAATTCCTTCGATAACGGTTTTAGAGCATAACGCTTTTGCGAGTGATAATGCATCGTTAAGCGCTTTAAAATCACCGTTTTCATACCTTAGCAATAAAGAGCGATCCATCTTGATTATATCTGGGCAAACGCTTCTCACTCGCTCAGTTGTCGATGCATTGACGCCATAATCGTCGATCGCCAATTTAAACCCGCCTTGGCTTAATTCACGAGCTGCTTGCGACAAAGAGAGTTCATCCTCCACCTTCAATTCAAGTAACTCCATGACGATTTGTTCATTCATCAAATGCGATTCATAAATGGTTTGTTTTAGCAGTCGGTTATACGTGATGTCTTTGACTAGTATCTCTGCCGCTACCGGTAATACATTGAGAAACAATTGTTTTGTGTGAAAGCGAGACTGAGAGAAATTTTTGATATGGATTAGGCGACTTAAGCGTTCAACATTGAGCAAATCTTGAGTGGGAGTCGCTTTGGATTGGAAAAACTGATCTGGCCTAACCATGGTGCCATTGGCATTGCTAATTCTTACCAGTGCTTCAAGGCCAACGATAGAAATATCGTTCTTATATATGGGTTGAAAGACACTGCGGAGAGTGAAGTTCGCGTATTTCGCAATATACTGCCCGTCGGCTTGTTTCCGGATGCAACTAAGTAGTTGCGAGATGCTCATCATTGTTACCACAACCTAAATCAATGTCTCAACATCAGCGTTATCGCGCTAATTTTTCTATTTCATTGGCAATGAATCTAAGTGTGCTCATTAACTCAAGCAAGAACGATGGTAATGGATGGGTAGTTTTGTCGAGTGATATCAAACAAATTGATGAAATAATTGATAATCTCAGCACTTCAATTTGATGCTACCATTGCAGTACGGCATACAACTGCAAATATTTTCTGACTAACTGCTGTTTGTTCGAACGCCGTAAAGGATGCCCAAACTTAATGTAACAAGGGCTAATACCGAATCGAGTGTCCAAAGATTGCGTGAGTTGCGACTCGCTGGTGTACAGTGTGATTCCTTGTTCTGTGTATTCGTTGATCTGATCGGGTAGTTCACCCATCCACCAATGAAGTAATTCTCGGCTCGTTTTGCTGCGACTTATCCAATGATCGCAAACCAAAAAGAGTAGGTCATTAGGCTGTAAGGCATAGCCATATTCACTCTGCCATTCCGTAATTGATGAGAGTAAGTTTTCCCGGCAAGATTTTCCGGCACTGACCATATGGTGACTCAGAACCCAGACAGTGCCAATGTCGGATGAAATTCGATAGTGATGGGGAAGGTCTGGAGAATCCAACACTTCGATTGGCTTTATCACGCAGTTGTATCCAAAGTGACGAAAAGTATGTTCCATCCTTCTTGAAAACGCGAGACCAAGATGATGCTCACTCATGCCTTGGTTATGCACCGCAGGGTAATGCTTTTCACACAGCTTAAGACAGTCGTCTTGAAAATCATTAACACTTTGAATAACTAGGTCGAGTAGCAAAGAATATCCCTTAATAATTACAAAACGAACTGCAAAAGGTTAGCATAGTCTTTTGAGAATAGACTAATTTACTTCGGCAACTTCTTGATCTAAACACCAAATTTCTCACAAATGACCGTGTCTAATCTTTAATAGAACAACACGAAAGAAGCAGAAGTTGAACAAAAATTTGAAAGGGAAAAAATGATAAAGCTAGAACGCGCACAAAAAGAGGCGCTGGCCACCGCTATTCAAGATTACATGCAAGACGAGCTAGATGTTGAAATTGGCCAGTTCGATAGTGAGTTTCTAATTGATTTTATTACAGAAAAACTAGGGCCAATTTACTATAACAAGGGTGTTGAAGATGCTAAGTTACTGGTTGAACGCAGAATGTTAGAAGTTTCCGAAGAGCTGTATGAGATAGAACAAGAAGTTAAGCTGTAAGTTTCAGTTTTACAAACGATTTAAAGTTCCTTCAAAAAATTCGAACAACTTGATAGATACGGTACCATTGGCTGGATGTAAATGATGGTAAATAATCTGTTTCATATGACGTAAATAGGTTAATGTAGTGTTTCTTGCTCAGCATTAACTTAGGAATATATCTAGGAACTTGAGATGGATACACTGGTAAAGAATTACAACCTTACTGCACGCGTGATGCATTGGTTATCAGCGCTGTGCATTATTGGTCTATTTGCAGTGGGTTTGTGGATGGTCGACCTTAGCTATTACAGCGAATGGTATCGAACTGCGCCGCATTACCATCGCTCTGTCGGTATTTTACTCGCTATTTTAACTTTGGCACGCATCGTATGGAAACATGTGACGGCGTCACCAAAGGTAGAAGGCAAACGTTACGAAGTGCTTGCTGCTAAAGCAGCGCATGATGTCATGTACCTACTATTGGTCACCATCTTTGTTTCAGGTTACCTCATTTCAACGTCTGATGGACGCGGCATCGAAGTGTTTAATTGGTTCACCGTGCCAGGAGCGGGAGAGTTATTCCCAGGCCAATCAGATATTGCAGGTGAGATTCACTTCTATGCAGCTTGGGCAGTCATCCTGATTGCAGGTTTGCATGCTATTGCTGCACTAAAACACCACTTTATCGATAAAGACAACACATTAAGAAAAATGTTAGGAGCTTCAAAATGAAAAAGTCACTTTTCGCTACAGGATTAGCTATCGCTATGGCACTGCCATTTGGTGCGCAAGCTGCAGATTATGTCATCGATACCAAAGGTGCTCACGCTTCAATCAACTTTAAAGTTAGCCACTTGGGTTACAGTTTCATCAAAGGTCGTTTCAATACATTTTCTGGTGACTTTTCTTTTGATGAAAACAACATTGCTGACTCAAAAGTAAATGTTGTTGTTGATACAACCAGCCTAGATTCAAACCATGCTGAACGTGACAAACACATTCGTAGTGGTGACTTCATCGATGCTGGTAAATACAGTGAAGCAACCTTTACGAGCACAAAAGTGGTTGATAAAGGCAATGGCAAACTAGATGTAACTGGTGATCTAACGCTACACGGTGTTACTAAGCCTATTACTATTGAGGCTGAATTCGTTGGTGCTGGCAGTGACCCATGGGGCGGCGAGCGCGCTGGCTTTGTTGGCAACACTCGCCTAGAGCTTGCTGACTTTGACATCCCAGTAATGGGTGCTTCAAGCTACGTCGATATGGAACTTCATATCGAAGGTATTAAGAAGTAATTAGTTCCTTTTAGATACACTAAAAGCGCTCTTCACTTGAAGAGCGCTTTTTTATTATCTTAATCACATCACTAACATCGATAAACCAGTCAGTGATTGCGATTGAAAGCCAATAGACGTTGTAAATGTTTAGCGAATTACGCTGTTTCTAACTCACTTTTTTCCACCAAGTTTAAACGCTCACCAAAAATCGGGCGTAGTGCTTTTAATACTTCAGTACGAGTAACCACCCCGACCATCTGCCCATTTTCAAGCACAGGAAGCACTTGTGGCTTACTTACTTTGATACTTTTAGCGCGTTCTTCGAGAGACAAAGACGTCAAGCGAGTGGCGATACCCATACTGCTCGCTGGGTACAACTGCTCTTTATCGATACATAGGAATTCCACAACATCAACGAGGCGATCATCAGCGTCAATTGCGACCACATCTCTGCTCATGATGTCGACGACTTTTTGGTCTTTCACCGGAATGTAGTCCTCACACCATAGTTCTACCATCACATCGTGAGCAGAGAAGAAGCCAACTAATCGATTTTGTACGTCTACAACAGGTGCGCTAGTTACGTTGTTATCAAGTAACACATCCAGCGCGGCTGCAATTGGCGTTTCTGCACGAATGGTGACTGGTTTTGGGTTCATAATGTCTTTAACAAAAGAGGCATTTTTCATGGTGAAATCCTTAACTGACGACAGTGTTGTAGTTGTAGTGATAGAAGAAATATTCGCTGCTTTTAGTTCTGGTCGGCGAAAAATACACCAGTTTGAAAGGCCAACTAATACCGCTCCGCCGACGATGTTGCCAAGCGTGACAGGAATTAAGTTAGCGGTAATAAAGTGGCTAATGTTTAGGTCTGTGTATTGTGACGCGGGCACACCGACAGATGCCCAAAAAGATTCAGGTGCAAAATTCGCGATAACAATACCAAGTGGAACCATAAACATGTTCGCAACACAGTGCTCAAAACCGCTGCTGACAAACATTGCCACAGGCAAAATTGTCATTGCTGCTTTTGTCATTGCATTTGCAGAACTAAATGTCAGCCAAATCGCTAGGCAGACCAACAGGTTACAGAGAATACCGAGTGCAAACGCTTGAATGAGAGTGTGGTGAAGTTTGTGTTGTGCGATGTTAAGCGCATTTAATCCCCATTGACCGCCATCCATCTGATAAAGACCAGCAGCAGTAACCAGCGCAAGTAGGAACATCGCACCAATAAAGTTACCAACGTAAACTTTGCCCCAGATCGAAAGCATCTTACCGAACGATATTTGCTTATTGGCCCAAGAAATACTGGATAGGACGGAGCTGGTAAATAATTCACCACCGCAGATCACGATGAGGATCAATCCCATGCTAAATGAGAGTCCACCAGCTAGGCGGCTCAAGCCCCAACCAGCGCCCGTACTGCCGGTGGTCACCGTGATGTAAAACAAGAATGCTAACCCGATGAACGCGCCGGCCATAATCGCGAGGCTTAATGTCATACTGCTGGTTTTGTTTGCCTTACTTAACGCAAATTTTTCCGCTTCAACCATCATCTCTTTTGGAGAAAAATACTGGTGATTTTGAGAACTGGTCACCGCCATATTGACTCCTTAATTTGTAATCGCATAAAAAATCCTTGGTTATTAACTCAAAAATGAACTTGTTGTTTTTATTAAGAGCCTCAACGACTTCGGTTTCAAAACCATTGAGGCTTGCGGTGTTCCCGAACCGCGTACTCAGAATAGGGAGAACGGTTAGTAAGGTAAAATTGATAATATTTAGAAACCTCATCAAATTAATTGATAACTTTACGGGGCTAGGTAAAATGAACTCTATTGCTTATTGGGGCATGCTTTAACAATTGTGGGGATTGGGAAATACCCACTAATAATGGAGGACACTTTGCGCTACTCACTTAAGCAATTAGCGGTTTTCGACGCAGTTGCAGATACCGGCAGTGTAAGCCAAGCCGCAGAAAAATTGGCTTTGACACAATCAGCGACAAGCATGTCGCTTGCGCAATTAGAGAAGATGCTTGGCAGGCCGTTGTTTGAGAGGCAAGGCAAGCAAATGGCGTTAACCCATTGGGGGATGTGGTTACGACCAAAAGCAAAACGCTTGCTACAAGATGCATTGCAGATTGAAATGGGCTTCTATGAGCAACATTTATTGAGTGGTGAGATTCGTATGGGAGCGAGTCAAACTCCAGCAGAGCACTTAGTTCCCGACCTTATCAGTATCATTGATAATGACTTTCCAGAAATGCGTATTTCCCTCGGTGTACAAAGTACAAAAGGGGTGATTGATGGGGTATTAGATTACAAGTATGACTTAGGGATTATTGAAGGGCGCTGTGATGATAACCGTTTACACCAAGAAGTATGGTGTCGTGATCATCTTACTGTTGTCGCAGCTTCTCATCATCCTTTTGCGCGTAATCAGTCTGTTAGCCTTGCGCAGTTAGAGCAAGCGAAGTGGGTACTAAGAGAGCATGGCTCTGGCACACGAAAAACATTTGATAGTTCTATTCACCACCTTATTGAAGATTTGGATGTGTGGCGCGAGTACGAACACGTTCCGGTGTTACGTAGTTTAGTTGCTAATGGTCAGTACCTTACTTGCTTACCGTATTTAGATGTAGAGCGATATATAGAAGCAGGTCATCTTGTGGCATTAAATGTACCTGAGTTAAAAATGGAAAGGACGCTTTCATTTATATGGCGTTCAGATATGGCAGAAAACCCATTAGTCGACTGCATTAAAAGAGAGGGACTACGAATGATGAAAGGGAAGCCTTCAGTTCTTTAAAGGTTGATTAAACATGCCTACGAGATGAGTTGGGTTTATTCCCTAAATCTGTTGATTTATCGGTTGCGTCAAACTTTTAATGTAAATTGTGAAAATAATAATATTTTATTGTGATCAATATCACCGATAAGCTGAGCTGATGTATCTAACATGTCTCCTTGATTTCAATGTATGAAGGCAGTTATTGAACCATATAGGTACGATAATAGCCGAGTAGGTATGACTACCATGACGACACTTTTAGCTATTTCTATCACTACTGGAATTTTATCTGGCGTATGGGGTTGGATCGCCATCTCTTTAGGTTTGCTTTCTTGGGCTGGTTTTTTAGGTTGCACGAGCTACTTTGCAGCGCCAACTAGCGGATTGAAAGGACTAGGTATCAGCTTAATCACTAATATGACAGGCGTATTCTGGGCAATGGTAATTATTCACGGTTCCACTTACGTGGGGTTGGAAATTATTGGCTATGTGATTACCGCTATTGTGGCATTCTTCATGTGTATTCAAGCTAAACAAGCTTGGCTCGCGTACATCCCTGGTACTTTTATTGGTTCATGCGCAACATTTGCGGCTGACGGAAACTGGCAACTTGTCATTCCATCGTTGTTGCTAGGTGGTGTGTTTGGCTATCTAATGAAAGCGACAGGGCTATGGTTGCATACGAAATCAACCGCTACTTCTTCTTCGCTTGCTGAGCAAGCACAGTAGTGAACCCCCGATCTTATTGGTATCCACTGTGTATTGAGTTTTATCCCTCTCAATACCCTTAATCAAAATTAATGATGTTTGATACAAGCACACCAAATTGGTGTGCTTTTTTTGTATTACAAGACAATACGCTGAGTGTGAAATACGCCTAACTCATGTATTGCCGTTGGCCATGGTAACAACGCGTTTAAGTGTCCAGCGCAGAAGTACAGGAATACACTCCATGCCTTTCTCTTCACAATGAGAAACAATGGCCAAAGCTAAGTCCGGTTTTGCATGTTTTTTCAAAACACGATTTACGACTTTTTTAGCAGGGATAGGGTGGTCATGAGGAACTTTGATGATGTCCTTAAAGAAAAGTTCAAAACCATTGTTGTACAGAAAGTGCTCGATGTCTCGGTCGGGTAACTCCGTAAGTCGATGCCTTTCCTGATCATGGTCGAGCTGTGCTCGCACTGCATGCGCGTACTTTTTCCCTGCTGGGTCGCCATCGGTAACGACATGCCAATCAATACCAAACTCTTTTGCTACTTTGATGAGTGATTTTAGACCTGATTGAGCAAACTCAACGATTTGAACCCCTTCGGCAGCCAAGTCATACCCGCATTGACGAGCCAGTTCATGAAAAAGCCAAACTTCGGTTTCGCCCTCAACAAGTAACCAGCACCGCGCAAATAATGCTCCTGAACGATGAAAACGAATATGGAAACCAATTCGGCGCAACTCATCTCGACCAAACTTTGTTGAGTTTAAACTCTTAGCGATGGTTCTGTCTGATAGCCGAATTAAACGTCGAATTGAATACAGTGGAACAGAACCGAGTAACGTGCCACTGTTGGTGGTTAATATCTTTTGCATTGGCAACAATTGCAATAAGGACCACGCTCTCGCTAGATGAGTTGGATGCAGTCGACCTTCTGGATCTTCAATGATCAGTATTGGTCTCGCACAGCGCCTTAAATCGGTGGGACCCTTAGCTTGAAGATAGGCATTGAGTAACCCCATTAAAAGCAAGCGGCTTTGTTTGTCATTGGTTTCTTTCAAGAACTGACTCAAGCCTTTATCAGAGGAAGGGCTTGTATAGAAAAGACCATCACGAGGTTTGCGTGGGTTGCCTTTACTGACACTTCTGAACGCGAAATAGTGTTCAACAAGCGTTTGCATTGAGTCGAGGCTACTACGAATCTCACCTTTATTCACATGGCCAGGCATAGCCAATAAGCGTCGACAGGTGTTGTTGATTCGTTTTTCAATCCGAGCATTTTTACCATCGCCGTTGACATGGTTTAAATCTGGGAAGCGTCGGGAGTCACGTAGTCGGATTACAGGATGAAGTGTCATTAACTCAATAGCGAGTTTCTCTGAGTGGTGAAGTTTTTTGGGTTTGCCGTTATGATCCAAAAACGCGTACTTTGTATTAATGCCGTGCTCATCGCGAGACGCACTAATACGATAGTAAATGACTTGCTCACCATCTTCGTTGGTGCACCATGTAGGCTTTATGCGTCTGTAGCGTCCCGCTTTTACTTCGTTTTTATCCTGTGCTTTAAAACAAACAATGATCTGTAAGTGTTGTGTTTGTGGATGAGAAATTGAGTAGTCAACGTGAAAATCTTTCAGTTTGAATTGATACAATGAGCCATTGGCAGGTAGTGCGATGGAAAGGGCATCGAGCAATGATGATTTGCCCCACGTGTTTTCACCGATAAGCGTGGTGAGTTCGTCAAAAGAGAGTGAAAGGCGTTTGATGCCTCTAAACCCGGAGATTTCGATGCGTTCTAGTCTCATCTCAATCCTCCTTGCAATTATTTGAATTATCGAGAGTTATTTTGCTACTCCTAAGCATATATGAATTCGAAATTTTTGAGTTAAGCTCAGTTCACAAAATTACGAGAGCCTCTTACTGAATAGAGACCGTTACAAGCGAGGCTTGCTTTCAAAGCTGGGGGACAGCATCGTGATCACTTAAACATGAAATCCTAAATCGCAGTTTCATAAAATTCATGATTCTGTCATGATTCACTTCTTATTATTATAAGGAATGAAAAAAGAGAAGATGAAGATGAATAACAATCATAAGCCAGTGAGAATCAAACTGGCACACATCAATGACACACATTCCTACTTTGAACCAACGTCATTACAGTTAAAGCTTAAGATAAACAATGAACTCACGCTAGAACCCTATGTCAGTGCTGGCGGCTTTTCTCGTATCGCAACCAGAGTCGAGCAGTTAAGAGATGATGCTCAGCGCCAAGGTCATGGGATGTTGTTCCTCCATGCCGGAGATTGCTTCCAAGGCACGCTGTATTTCTCACTATTTAAAGGCAAAGCCAATGCCGACTTATTGAACGCATTAAAGATTGATGCAATGGCGTTAGGCAATCATGAATTTGATATGGGGAATGAGCCAGTTGCATTGTTTTGCCAACGTACTCAGTTCCCATTGCTTGCTGGCAACTGGGATTTATCCAATGAATCACTTAAAAAAATTCACCGTATCAGTGATTGCAAGGATGTATATAGTTACCAACCGGATACACAGAGCGCTCAATACATTGTTAAAGAATTCCATGGTGAGCGGGTCGCGATTTTCGGATTATCCATAGATAAAATGAGCGACATCGCAAACCCTGATGCAGACACGCCTTTTCACTCAGCAATTGAAACCGCCAAGGCGACCGTAAAACAAATCCATTCATCAGGTATAAAAAATATTATTCTTCTGAGCCACTTAGGTTATGAAGGTGATTTAGAGTTAGCTGAGCAAGTCTCAGGTATTGGTATAATTGTTGGTGGACACAGCCACCGGTTGCAAGGTGATTTTTCATCAATAGGGTTAGGACAAGACGATCCCTACGGTATCAAAATTAATGATACCTATGTGGTGCAAGCGGGTTTCCATGCTTTGACAATGGGGCACTGCGTCATTGAGTTTGATGAACACGGTAAAGCAACGATGTTGAGTGGACAAAATGAACTGTTGCTTGGTCGACGTATTTTTTGGGACTCGACGCTAAACCAACAGCTCGACCAAGGTGTATTCGAAACCGCGTGCGACTTCATCCATGGTCAACCGAATGTCGTGGTTTGTAAGAAACACCCGGAAACTCAAGCGATCCTGAGCGATAAATATATTCCTCAGGTCAGGCAGTTACAGTCACAAGTCATTGCTAGTGTTGACACCAAAAAGCGTCATGTGAGAATTCCCGATGAATTTGGTGAGAGTGAGTTAGCTTCCTCCGTTGCCCGATCATTTCTGCACTGTTTAAACAAACGTGGATATGACGTTCAATTTGCAATTCATAATGCGGGTGGCGTGCGAACCTCTTTGAACCCTGGCAACATCACAGTGGCAGACATTGCCGGACGGCTGTTGCCTTTTGCCGTTCCTATCGGCTTTTACGATGTAAAAGGCAGCGCTATTCGCCGTGCACTTGAAGGCGCGATAAATAATGCACTCAACAATGGCGTAGAAGGCACTGGATCTGGCAGTTATCCGTACACTTACAATTTAAACTTCGAGTACCACGCAGATGCCCCAAAAGGTGAAAGAGTTCAATCATTAGTGATTTTTGATGGTAAACAATGGGTAGGTGTTCAAGATGATGTTTGGTATCGAGGGACTTCTTCTGCCTATACGATGAAAGGGAAAGAGGGGTACGACGCATTGCAGGAGATGAAAGGAGAAGGGCGTGTGACCAGTTTGTCCATGGCTGATTGTTTTATTGAACTCCTGACCGATGAGCCAAACTGTTTGAATCAAAGTCACAAACTTTACACAAAGCGACGTCGATAATAGATACTGGTATTGATTTTGCTGTTCTCCACTTACTACATGGGTTGATGAGGATGGCAGTATGTGGAATAAAGATTGGGCAGATACGGCAGTCGTGGTTGCCTGGATCGCAATTTGGTCAACACTGGTCTACTTTGTGCCTCTAAGCGGCTTTTGAATTGCTAAGAATGTGGATGTTACAAAAGGGAGCAGTAATGCTCCTTTTTTGTATCTATCTTCCCCGTTAGGGCCCTAACTAATGAAGAGTTTGTCTTGAGCCATTTGCTGCTTTTTGTCTGTTTACTATAGTTCAGGTGGTTGAATCCATTTCTTTCTTTTTATAGTGCTTCCTGATTTTTGATAAGAATTTTATTTCGATAAGACAAGGTTTTTTTGTTGGAAAGCCTGACGCTCGGCGTTATTATGTCGGCGTTTGGGGAGTAGTTAGCGCAAGTTTACTTATCGTCATCTCGTTAAGCATCAGCTTATCCGGTAAGTAAAGGTGTTACGTGGTTTATTCACATCAACACTTCAACGAGACCAACGCATTCATTGACTAGCAGCACATAATCGTTATGTGGCTGTTGGTTGTTATTGTATGCGGAAGGTCACCAAACGAAGTCCTTCCGCCATGGGAGGAAATATGTCTCTTATCGAAAATACCACCCAATTGAGCCAATCGGTGCCTCTTCAAGAATCATTAGCGATGTATGGTGCTTTTGGTTTATTTACCCTTGTTCTTGTTACGCTTGATATCTATCAAACACGTGGTGGCGTTATCACGATGAAAAAAGCCATCGTTTGGAGTGTTTTTTGGTTCTTGCTTGCCTTTGTTTTTGCAGGTTCTATTTATTTATTCTGGGACTTTTACGCGCCACATAGCGCTTATACGAACGACAAAGCAACGATTTCATTCTTAACTGGTTACTTACTAGAGAAGTCGTTAAGCGTTGATAACTTGTTTGTGTTTGCCATCATCTTTGCACAATACGGTGTGCCGGAGCATTTGCGTCCGAGAGCATTGCTTTGGGGGGTGATAGGTGCGCTAGTTTTACGCGCTGTCATGATTGCGGTTGGTGCTCAGTTACTTGCACAGTATCACTGGGTATTGTACTTATTTGCTGCTTTCCTTATTTGGACAGGTGTTAAGCTAGCTCGCGACAAAGGCGAAGCAGAAGAGGTTAATCCATATCCGGAGCAGTTGATTCGAAAGGTATTGCCAGTTACAGATGACTACCAAGGAAATCACTTAATCTTAAAGCAAGCTAGTAAGTGGGTGGCAACACCGATGCTGATCGTTGTTGGTGTCATTGCAGTAATGGACGTTATGTTTGCGTTGGACTCTATACCAGCTATATTCGCGGTAACGCGAGAGCCATTTTTAGTCTTAGCCGCGAACGTATTTGCATTATTGGGTTTGCGATCGCTGTACTTTGTTCTTCAAGCGATGTTAGACAAGTTTGTGTACTTAAAACCAGCATTATCAGTAATCATGATGTTTATCGGGGTGAAAATGCTATTGGTTGGAACAGAATATGAGATTCCGACAACATGGTCTCTCACATTTTTAGTTGTTGTGATGACATCGGCAGTGGTGGCATCACTCCTAAAAAATAAAGCGAAGCGTCAAACTAGCGTTAATATTACTAATCAAAAAATATAAAGTAAGCACAAAAATCAAAAGAAATAACGAAAAATATTGTTAAACATATGTTGTGAGTTAAGGGTCGATTATGCAGGGAACGTTCAGTTATTCAATGTAATTACAGCAATTGTGATTATTTATGCCATTATTGTTCATTTGTATTTTTGAGTTTTGTAATGAGTTTGTTTTATTAGAAATTCTAATTTGAATGGGTAAAATTTGTCATTTCTTAAACAATAAGAAACTGACTAATATACAACCAACTAAACAGACTACTGCTTTTAAAGAGAGGCAATCATGGCACAAGCAATGCAGATGACAAATGTAGCTTTACCAACCTCTATGGATAAGAAAACCTACGCGGTTAACTTCAAAGGACTGATTGCTCACTTACTGGACATTCTATTTGTAGATAACACTGCGCCACGCAGTTACTACGCAGAAGACTTGTCAGCACATATTCAAAAAGACATCGGTATGTACCGTTAATATTGAAATAGTGTAAGAAATACCGGCCTATGAGCCGGTATTTTTTTTATTTGTAAAACATGCCTACTCAACCTACGCCCTAGAAAAGAAACACTCTAGAGGAGGTAGACATGATAGTAGATTAAGTGTTGTATAGAAAAACGGAGCACCATTGGTGCCCCGTTTTGACTTGACTGAAGTGAGATATTACTTCTTGCGGCAGTATTCTGCGATCACGTACATCGACTGACCACCATTTGCCTTACCCGAAACTAGCTTTGGATCATCGCCAAGGCTAATACCACGAATCACTGTACCTTGTTTGATTACTTGATTAGTGCCTTTTACTGGTAGGTCTTTAATTACTGTTACATCGTCACCTTTCTTAAGTTCAGTGCCGTTACAGTCAACCGTTTTATCGTCAGCAGACATTCCTTTCATCGCCCAGTTCATTTGCTCTTCTTCCATGTACATCATGTCAAGAGCATCTTGAGCCCAGCTTTCTGTGTTTAGGCGAGTGAGTTGGCGCCATGCGGTCACTTGTACAGCAGGAACCTGGCTCCACATGCTTTCGTTTAGACAACGCCAGTGGTTAATGTCTTTTGGCTCATCGATCTCACCCAGACACTTATCACAAACCATGATGGCAGTATCAACCGTCACATTACCGTGAGGTGGGACAGCGTATGCAGTTAGTTGAGATTCAGAAGAACACAGTTCACATTTTGACTCGCAGCGCGCAAGCAGAGTAGCTTCAATAGACATAAGGACTCACCTTAGTAATGTTATTTTGTGGCGGTATTATCCACTTTATCCTGAGAAATAAAAGGGTGTTAGCGAATTAAAGACTAGATTTTACAATACTCCAACCTGATTAAGGTGAAGATGTAAAATATTCGCTAAATAAATAATACGGAAGTATAAAAGACACTATTAATTGTTTTGGCTTATGAATTAGTTGTGTCAATTCTACAACGATTACAAGCCTAAAAGAGGTAAATTTAGAGAGAGGGTGGCTAGAACATAGCCCTCTAATTTACAGAGGGCCTGTCGTTAACGTTCGACAATCTGGACAATTTGCTCTTTTGAAATACTCATTTCTTTACCATCCATGTCTTCATATTCGTACATACCCGTTTCCTCGTTCAGGTCTGGTTTACCGTAAGAGGTAATAATTTTCCCTTCATTTGTCGACATCAGATATTGGCTACTTCCGCATGCAGAAAGAAGTAATACAGTGGCAATAACAGTCAATACGCGCATAGAGTTTTCCTTTTAAACAAGTGAGTTAGGCAAAGACATCGATTTAACTATAGCAGAGGAAATATGAGTGGGTTTGAATAGAATTGAAATGAAAAAGCCCAGTAGAAACTGGGCTTTGGTAGGAAGGGTGTTGCGATTACTTCAAAACAGAAGTGTTAGTGACACCTGTTAGTGCGTCATCCATTAAGAAGTCAGTGTTTTCCATCTGCATCTCTACATGATGATCAATATCAGACAGAGTGCCATTTGGCGAAGCAAAAGTACTGTGCGATGCAGTAGCATTAAACTGTACAAAGCTCGCAGTTGCATTCACATCAGTGTCCGTACTGTTCACAGTCTTCAACCCTAGCTTATTAGCAAGCGGTTCAGTACCCGCGAATGGTGCATTTGGAACGCTGTTTGGTACTGTGCTATCGCCATCCACTTCTGTCATAAAGAATGGTGTCGTTAGCGAACCAGATGCCACTAAATCTGAAGCGTTTGTGAACGGATCGACAGTGTCTAGTGTAGTCTGTGCTGCATAGATAAATTGTGAGAAACCTGCTTCTAGCGCTGCTACTTGAGCTTCCGTTGCCGCAGCCTCAAATGCTTCGTAACATGTTTTATCTTCTAGATCCGCACATGATGCATCAGCGTAAGTCGCATAGTCTTTAGATGCTGCATAAGCGAGGTTATGTTTGATCTGAGGGCCGTAATTGTCTGAACCCAGTAACAAATTACCAATTTGTCCACCAGAGTTCTGTACTGATGCAGAACTAAAGGTGTACAGTGCATCCGCAGTAGGGCTGCCCAATGTATTGTTTGCTGCTGCGACGGCAGATGTAGCGACAATACCGCCAAGTGAATGACCTAGCATTTTGACTTTTGAACCCGTCATTGGGTTGAAGCCTTGCAGAGGACCTCCAGCTAAAAGACCGCCTTGAGCAGATACTACCAAGCTAGCGCGCAAACCTAACACATCCAGAACACTTTGACGTAGGTTGTCACGCGCAACGGCTAAGTTGGAAAGATTTAGATAAGCCAGTACATTCGCATTTGCGGAACGTTGTTCATCTAAGCTGCGCGTACCATGAATAGGTAAGTCAATAGCGATAACTGCCACACCTGCTTTTACCATATTGAACGCGAACGCGTACGCATTCTCTTTCGCTGAGGTGATGCCGTGTTGATAAATCACAACGTCTGTCGCGACGCCAGATTTAGGTGTGAAGACCAGTACTTCGACATCTTCAACCGATTTCACTACGGGAACAGGCGAGTAGCGAGTAATAATACGCTCACTATCAAGCTGGGTACCATCGGTAAGAGTAAGCTTAGCTCCAACAAGTTTTAGCTGCTCTGTAGGATCTGTAGCAAGCTTTGTCACATCAACAGGATCATTTGCAAAAACGCCTGTTGATAGCTGCTGAACCATGTTTGCTTGCTCGTTCGGATCCGCTAATGCTGCGCTTAGCTTCGCTAGGCTTGGCATCGCAGATACCATTGGTTGCATGTTCCAGCTTGCGCCTTTTTCCAAGTAATGAGGCAGTCTTACCACACCTTGTGTCACGCTTACATCGGCACCTGATTGCATGTAAAGGCCTTTAATTGCCGTTTTAGCTGCGTCTAGATCGCTAATGTATTTACTAAAGTCATCGTCAGAGTCTAGCGCAGTGCTAAAGTCTTGGGTTTCACCGAGCGTTATTGTGTAGGCCGTTGATAAGTCTACTGAACCTTCGTTTGAGTCATTTTTGTAAACGGTATTTAGTGTGTTTGCGCCAGTAGAAAAACCAGTAGCGGTTACTCCTTTGACTGCCGCTAACGTATCACCTACAGACTGGGTACTGAACCATGAGGAGTAAACGATGTCGTTAGGATTAACTTGAGCTAGACCAAAAATGCCTTCAACCGCCTGAGTGACTGCTTGAACAGAAGCAAGGTCGCCAGTTTCATAAACGATTTCTTTCGATTTACCAGTCGCATAACTTGCTGATGTACCAATTGGCTCACCATTCACGTCAGTAACATCTTGTGTAACCGCAAAAATGTACTCGCTTGACTCATCAAGTGCAGCCAAGAACTGGATGTATAGAGAGCTACCTTTTGCTTGAACTACGTAGTCCTGATTCTGAACGAGTACCTCTTCGATTGGGTTAGATTTACCGTCCCACTCGGTTAAGCGTTGGTTAATCTTGATGACTTTAACACCAGACGACAGCATGCCCGTTGCAAAACCGTCGCCGTTGAAGTTAAGAACGATTGGCATAGACGTTGACCATCCATCCATCGTGTTCATTGAGGCTCTAGGGTTGGTTAAAGCATCATCGCCATCAGTTGGCAGACCAAGCGTACCATCGCTTGTGTCCATTAATAAGTAAGACGGTGCCGGTACATCTGCGTTCGCTCCTTGAAGCGTAAAACTGATGGATGTTTCGCGATCAAGCAATGCTTGGACTTCATCTTCAAATTGAACTTTGTCGGAAGTACCAGAGCTGGAGGTATCATCACCACAACCAGCAAGAAGGATTGCAGAACAAAGCATTGATAATTTAAACGTGTGTTTCATTGGTTTACTCCGTAATCCCATTATTTGAAGGTGTAGTTCATCTGTACCGCGCTGATGTAAGCAGTACCTTCTGAGTCAAACTTAATCTCTTCACCCAGAGCATTTGTCTCAGTGAAAGAGCCTGATTTACTCTTAACAAGTGCAAAGCCTGCATCGAAAGTTAAATTCTCACTCATTGCGTAAGTTAGGCCCGCGCTGTACCAAAAACGGTCACTGTCAGGGATACTCAATGTCGCTTCACCTGCTTGTTCGTCGTACGCAAAGCCTGCACGGAATGTCCAGTCTGTATTAAGTATGTAAGTTGCACCAATGGAGTAGCGATTGTTGTCTTCATATTTCTCAGGTTTAAAGAAACATACTCCGTCATTACATTCGTTACTGGTCGCTTTTAGTTCTTTAAATGTGCTCCAGTCGGTTTGTTGCCAGCCGTAATGTACAGCCCATTGTTCATTCAGTTGATGGAAAGCCGATAATTCGATAATTGAAGGGAGAGAGATTTTTAAACGGCCATCAACTTTTGGTGATGAAGCTCGACCAGAGTCGTAACTACTAAACTCACCGTCATCAAAATCTAGATCAACCTTAGAGCGGTAGCCAAAGCCAAAACGGTTGTTTTCATTTAGCTCAAATAAAGCGCCGACATTCCAACCCCAAGCGAAAGTTTCGCCTTCCATGCCGACAAGGTTATCGGACTTATTACCACCTAAAATACCGGCGAGTGCGCCTTTGTGACGAGTCAGCTCTGCTTCAGCGTATACGAGGTTGATACCACCACCGACACTGAAAGACTCGTTGATACGGTAAGCGACATTGGGGTTGATGTTTACTGAAAGTAGGGAAGTGTCACCCGCCATATCACCTGCGGAAATATCATTTGGATAGTCGGTAGCAACACCGTATGTTGTGAACATACCGATACCCCAAGCCCAGTTATCATTGATAGGGCTGATGTAATAACCTGCTGGCACGATCTGTAAAGGAGCGACATCTTTCGCGTGTTCATTGTTTACAGTGTCGTACACATCGACTTCAGGGTCGATGATAGATAACGCGCCCGAAAATTGAGCTTCTTTGAAAAGTGTCATTGCTGCAGGGTTACGGGCAAGGACGCTGGCATTATCTGCGACAGCCCCTTCACCTGAAAATGCTCGACCAAGACCAGATGCCGAATGTTCAGCTACCTGGAAGCCCGCTGAGTGGGCATTACACGCAAACAATATTGAAATTGTAAGCAGAGAGCAGTGCTTCTTGTTCATCCTTGACCCTCCTAGGGTGTCATAATGCTGGACCGAAGTCCTTGTAATTGTTGTGTGGTACTTACACCAATTGTTAATACGCGAAATACAACGGTGATGTAAATGTAATGTTAATTGTATGTTTAATAACTTGTCAAAGTTTGAGCGTATTTTGCGTTTTAAATATGATGCATAGGTCAAACGATGGCTTGTAAGGGCATGTATTATCGTTATATTTTTGAAGAGAATGGTACGACCAGAATTGTTTTGCGAGCTTTATAGTTAAATAACGATCAAATCAAGAGATAGCTCGCTTTGCGGTTTCTTCACTTCACAGGCATAATTCGCGCTCGCTATGTAGTTATTCAATAGACGCAATAGGAACCGCATTGGAATTACTGAATGTTGAATTTTTAGGTCGTTCGCTAAGGCTCGAAGGATCGATGGCTGGGTGGCAGCAGTTATATTGGGATAATACGTTGGTGTCTCAAATCGATGCCAGTGACAATACCGCAGAGACTTGTCTACACCAGTTTAAGCTCTCTGCGGGTGAGGAAATCCTGAACTGTCATTTGGAGTGTTCTTTAACATGGCAACCGTTTGAATTGAGTTACAAGGTCACAATTAACGGTGAGCTCATCAATGAAGGTTGTCGAAATGAAAAAGACATCGAGCGCCAAGTGCCAGAAGTTACGCCACCATCCGAAAAGCGTTTAAGTGTAATAGGCCTCGTATCTCTTGGGATGAAAGCACTTAAAAGTGCGAAAGTTATTAAAGTGGCGTTAGCGTCTGCAAGTCTCGCTGCATATTCTTGGCTATTTTCCATCGAGTTCGCGCTAGCGTTGATCGCTTGTTTGGTTTTCCATGAATATGGTCACATTAGAGCGATGAAGTATTTTGGAATGAAGACCAAAGGAATCTATTTGATTCCATTCCTAGGTGGTTTGGCGCTAAGTGACGAAAAGATAAACACGCGCTGGCAGGATGTGGTTATCTCAATCATGGGACCATTTTTCGGTTTAGTACTTAGTATTGTTTTTACTTTGCTTTATTGGATGACTGGTGAGGTGATCTTCGCTGGGCTTGCTGTGTTTAACGCCTTGCTAAACCTATTTAATCTGCTGCCTATTTTACCATTAGATGGTGGCCATGTGCTCAAAAGTATTACCTTCTCAATGAATACTTGGGTCGGGTTAGTTGGCAGTATTGCGACCGCTTTATTAGGCATTTTTATCAGTTACTATTTCGGTCTGACGTTGCTAGGGTTTTTATTGTTAATGGGAATGTTGGAAGTGGTGATGGAATGGAGAGCTCGACATCAAAGCCATTTATTGCCATTAACCCGTTATGGGCAGCTATTCTCACTGGCTTGGTACTTGGTCTCTGTCGGAGGTTTTGTTTCTATCATCTGGTATTTTGCCACTCTCGGAGATAGTTTGTTAAGTTTGCCGCTACAGATATTGGGCACTTGATTAGAATCATTAAAAGCTCCCTAGGGAGCTTTTTTATTTGGCAAGCTTAAGTATAGTAGACGATAGTAGCAATGAATTAGCCACATCTTGGTGCTTTCGCGTTATACGCAGGCAGCTTATTTATGGTTGCTTGTAAATCTTTAATGCGCGTACTGTGCGATGGGTGGGTTGAGAAGAATTCAGGTGGTTGAGAACCACCTGATGCAGCACTCATATTTTTCCATAAATCGACACTTTGACGTGGGTCGAAACCTGCTTTTGCCATGAATTCCAGCCCGACAATATCAGCCTCGGATTCCTGAGTACGACCGTATGGCAAGATAACACCGTATTGAACACCGACACCAAGTGCCGCCATCGTCATTTGTTGATACTGTTTGTACTCGGAAGCTCCAATGGCAACGTTTGCTAGAGACAACCCGGCATTTGCTAACTGACTTTGTGAGAGACGTTCATTACTGTGGTCAGCGAGGACGTGAGCGACTTCGTGACCAATGACTGTTGCCAACTGATCTTGGTTTTTCGCGACATCTAAAAGCCCGGTATACACGCCGATCTTCCCACCTGGTAGAGCAAACGCATTGACTTGTTCACTATCAAAAACAACGACTTCCCAGTCTTTAAATCCAGATTGAGCGGGAATGGTGTCAGTGATGTGTTTGGCAACGCATTGAACGTAGGCATTCGTTTTGCGATCTTTGCTGATTGGGATATCTTTCTTCATTTGTTCGAAAGATTTAGCGCCAAGCGATGACATTTCCTGATCTGAAAACATCAGGATCTGGTTGCGACCCGTCGGTGATGCGCTACACGCCGTTAAACCCGCGATAGTTAAAAGAGCAGAGGCTTTCATCCATACCTTCATAACAGGCTCCATTTAATTTTTTGTTTTGAAGCAATAGTATATACCCAAATAGTAACATGATGCATGGATCAAGTTATTCATCTGATTAATAAAGAAGGTGAGATGTTACGTCTTGAAGTTATGCCCAAGTAGCGTCTATGCTAGCTTCCTAGCACATCGTTACAACCTAACAAACCAGTTTGTGAAACTAAGAGTAAAACAATGAGTATATGGAAAAAGCCCGTAAGCATAGAGATTCTGAATGCCACGTCAAAAAATACCCTGATCGAGCACCTACAAATTAAATATACAGATTTCACTGACGACTCCCTTACAGCAACCATGCCCGTATGCAGCTTTACTCATCAACCTTTAGGAATGCTTCACGGTGGTGCATCAGTCGTGCTCGCAGAAACATTAGGCTCATTAGCTGCAAACTTCTCTGTCGATGAGGGCAGCTACTGCGTCGGTTTAGATATTAACGCGAACCATGTGCGAGCCATGCGAAGTGGTCATGTGATTGGTACGGCAAAACCGCTTCATCTGGGTATTTCAACGCAAGTGTGGCAAATCGATATCACTGATGAGCGAGGCCGTTTAGTGTGTACCAGTCGCTTGACCATCGCTGTGAAACAACACAAAACAAAGTCGGTATAAACTAAGATGGTGATTGAGTTTTCATTAGGAAAAATCATTGCAACCCAGCGTGAAATAGTGATTAAGCTCTCCGGCAGTGCAATGGTAACCTTGCAAGCGCAAACCGATGCAATTCAGTTGCTGGGTAGAGGAGCGAACGTTGTTTTATCTCATGGAGCAGAGTGTAAATGGTCTATCAAGCTAGACAACGAGGAACAACTGGCTGAACTTTCGCGAGAAATTGGTATCGATATTCAATAATTTATAGTGTGATGTTTGCACTTTTTGGTAAAAATGAGGAAACTTAGCTTATCGACAACAAGATAAGAATTTCCTCTTTATGAGTAGCCCTCGTTTACGTGTTCAGTTCGAAACACTGTTTGAAAAATTTTCCGGTCACGATACGGACGTTCAGCTCGAAGACATCACCGAAGCGTTGTTTTGTACACGTCGTAATGCTCGTATTGTTCTAAATAAACTTGAAGAAGAGGGCTGGATTGAGTGGCATCCGGCAGCGGGTCGAGGAAAACTTTCGAAACTCGTTTTTAAACGTAATCGAAGCGATGTCAGCGAAAACCTCGCCAGGCGTTATCTCGATGAAGGGAAAATCGGTCAGGCTCTAGATGCGCTTGATAACGATGCGGCACGATTGACGCAGGTTATCCAAGGTTATTTAGGGCTTCAACATCGGCAGGGCGAGCAGGTCGTGCGTTTGCCTTATTATCGACCATTGTCGATGTTAAACCCGCAGAAACCGATGCGGCGTTCTGAACAGCACATCGCCAGACAAATTTTTAGCGGACTCACTCGCCTTGATGAAAATGAACAACTTCAACCAGATTTAGCCCACACGTGGGAAGCAATTTCTGATACACATTGGCGTTTTTATCTTCGTCGTGGAGTACGCTTTCATAATGGTGAACCGTTAACAACCAGTTGTGTTCTTGAGAGTGTGCTTGCGTTAAATGGCTTGAACTTGTTTTCTCACATAAAGCGGGTGTCTTCACCACAAGAGTGGACCGTTGATATTGAGCTCGTCCGTCCTGATCGCTACCTTCCTCTGGCTCTGAGTGAGTCGCAAGCAAAAATTTTGCTACCGAGTGCTTTGCGTTCTGAAAGCTTCGATAGACAACCGATAGGGACAGGGCCGTTCCAAGTTAAAATGAATGATGATAAGCGTCTTATTTTGACTGCTTTTGATGGCTACTTTGGTTTTCGCCCTTTACTTGACCAAGTGGAGGTGTGGGTAATTGATGAAGCCTATTCTTCAATGGTTTATCCAAGCCTGTCAAAGCCGAAGATGGATAAACAAGGTTCATCCGATGAAGTCGAGCTGGACCCTGGCTGTACATTCCTATTACTAAACAAAAACACCGGGATTGCAAAAGATCCACGTTGGGCAGAGTTCCTCTCGCAAACCCTCAACAGTCACCAGATTTACTCGCATGTTCCACAAGATAAAGTGATGGAACTGGGAGTATTGCAAGCCTTTGGCCTTAAGCCTGGTTGGATTGATCTTAGGCCAGCAGAAGCGGGCAGCGTACCACAGGCTAATAAGGTAATTTCCGTAGCGTATCAGAAAAAGCATCCGATGTTTCCAGTAGTTGCCAAGGCCATCAAGACACTCTTAAAACCGCACGGTATAGAGGTTGAGTTTATTCGTTATGATTCTCAACCGCCCGCACCGGAGGAAGTGGATATCTGGGTGAAAGCTATGGGCATTGCAACGAACCGAAATGACGCGTTGGCGGGCTGGCTCCTGGATTACAGTGATATTGAGAAGTTCAGTTCAGGTTACGATTTTAGTGAATGGGCTAAACTTGTCGATCAATGGCGTGCCGGCATGCACACAGACTTTCCTGCGCGTGAGCTAGGACGACAGTTAGTAAAAAGCTGTCAGGTGATTCCTATGTTTCACTGCTGGCTAGGCGTGAATAAAGACCACAGCGGTGCGTTACAAAATGCAAAGTGTAATGCCTTAGGTTGGTTTGATTTTAATAATGTATGGGTCAAACCGGATATAGAAAGTAACCATGGCGAAACCGAATAAAAAACAACCGACGAAAACCGTCGATATCTTTTGCTCTAAATGTAAAACTCAACTATTTAAGTACCGTAAAGGCGGGAAAGGCGCACTGGTTAAATGCTTCAAAGAGCGCATTGTTGACGATTTCACACAAACCCCATGTATTTGCCCCGCTTGCGGACAAGAGTTTGCAAGAGATACTTTAGTAAGAGGAACCCCCGCTTACAAAATGATTGGCGGCAAAGTGACGATGAAATAATAAAGGGCTAGAAAATGAGTATTAAACATGACTATTGCATGGTTTTAAGTACAACCAGTAATGAAAAAAATCGAGATCAGATCATTAAAGGTTTGCTAGATGCACAATTAGCCGCGTGTATTCAAACAATGCCTATTGAAAGCCACTACGTTTGGAAAGGGGAGGTTTGTACTGACAACGAATGGTTGCTGGTGATCAAAACTCGTCGAGAGCTCTATGAATTGGTGGAAGAGAAAATAGAAAACCTGCACGAATACGAGGTCGCTCAAATCGTACAGGTTCCAATTGTTGATGGGTTTAACCCTTATTTAGAATGGTTGAGAGAATCGACGTTGAGCCGACATTAAGAATAACGACAACACTGCACCAACGGTATCGCACAACATATCTTTCTGGGCGTCCCATATGTCACCTTGCGAGCCCAGAAAGGCAATTCCCTCATCGCCACCAGCCAACTCCGCATACCACCATTCGATAATCTCATAGCCAGCAGCAAGTGACATGATAGCAAACAAAGCAAACCAGCAAGAGAACGCTTTGTTGAACCGTTTTTTGTTTATCAAGTATTCAGCGATCGGATATGCGTAAAGGCCAATTGAAAAGTGCGCAATGCGGTCAAAATTATTTCGCTCTGAACCAATCATGTCGTTAAACCAGTCAAACGGCACTTCGGAGAACGTATATTTCGCACCGATAGTGTGCAAACAGAGCCAGATGAACATTAAAAAGTAAGCCGTATTACTGAACTGATAGCGAATCGAAATCGCCCAAATAGCAACAAGAATACCAATCGCCGGGATAATCTCCGCAAACCAAACTGCACGTGAGTTAGGTTCCAACGCAGAAAATAAAAACACGATGGCATAAAAAATCGTTAATCCTAAGAGTGTCGAGGTGCTTTTCATAGAGTTATTTGATCCTTCAATTTATCTTACAGTGGGACTCCATAGATTGTGTTAATGATTGCACTTAATTGAACGGTGTGCAATTGATATTTTAATGGGTTTTTTGATCACTGAAAATGTTGATTTATTGGCAAACTGCTCAACATTAAAACGTTTGCGCGTGCACTTTTCATTAAAGTTTGATTTACAACATGCCCATCCATAGAATCCATGATTCAGTCTAATAAAAAAGAAGTAAAGCCATGAAACTGGAAACTGTCGATTATCTTGCTGACGATGCTGCTCAACAGTTCGTTACCTCTCTACGCGAAACGGGGTTCGGTGTGTTGAAAAACCACCCGATTCCACAAGAGCTTGTAGAGTCAATTTACAAAAACTGGCATGAGTTTTTCTGTTCAGAACAAAAGAATGATTTTCACTTTAACGTAGACACCCAAGATGGCTACTTCCCACCTTCTGTGTCTGAAGTGGCGAAAGGGCACAAAGTGAAAGACATCAAAGAGTACTTTCATGTTTACCCTTGGGGTCAGATCCCAGAGCAGCTTAAAGCTGAAATCTTAGAGTACTACGAGCGTGCCAATGCATTTGCTCAAGAGCTATTAGGTTGGGTTGAAGCGTACGCACCTAAGGACGTTCAAGAGAAGTTCTCTATCGCGTTGTCAGAAATGATCAATAACAGTGACAAAACATTACTACGCGTGCTTCACTATCCACCGATGACAGGCGAAGAAGAGCCAGGCGCTATTCGTGCTGCTGCGCATGAAGACATTAACCTGTTAACGGTTTTGCCTGCTGCTAATGAGCCTGGACTGCAAGTAAAGAGTAAAGAGGGTGATTGGATCGATGTACCATGTGACTTCGGAAACTTAATCATCAATATTGGTGATATGCTTCAAGAAGCGTCAGGTGGTTATTTCCCTTCAACGACTCACCGTGTAATCAACCCTACGGGTGGCCGTCAAGAAAAGTCACGTATTTCATTACCGTTGTTCCTGCATCCAAAGCCGGAAGTGGTGTTATCTGAACGCTACACTGCACATAGCTACCTTATGGAACGTTTACGTGAGCTAGGGGTTATTTAACCTTTACGTGATCTCCTTACAAAGGCCGATGGTGAATGACTATCGGCCTTTTTGCATTTATGCTACAAAGTGGAAATTATGTTTTTTGTGCCGTGAATGGGGCCCTAAACTCGTGTCAGAGAGGATGAATGGAAGGACAACGTACTGTCAATAGTATTGAGCCTCATGCAATAGAAAATCCGCTGCTTTGGCCAATGTTAGAAATTCTGAGAAAACAGCCCTCTAATTGGAAAGTGCACACCTTGGCAAGCTCGTTGGGTGAACAAGGTTATATTTCAAAGCTGGACGACTCTCCCGATAAGGATTTATTCAAAAGAAATTTCCTGATCATGAATGCATTATATCAACTGCAAGACACTCTGTATCCGGATAGCTGGCTTCAAGTCGAAGCCATGGATATTCAGCTCATGTCTTCGATGGAAGCTTTGAGGCATAAGATCGATATTCATGATCCTTTGCGTGAGTATTACTTAGATTGGCGCAATTACGAAGCGGACGAAGATGAAGTGCGTCGACTGTTGAATGAATTTTGGACAACTTATCAAAAGTTCATCGGTGGTTCGTCAGTAGCCAGCGTAGATAAGACAAAGGCACTGTCACTATTTGAACTTAACACTGACGCTACGCCTGCGGAAATTAGAAAACAATGGCGAAAACTCGCGCTTCGTTGGCATCCTGATCGAGAAAATGGCGATGCAGAAAGATTTAGAGTTCTTTGTGAAGCGTGGAATGTACTGAGAAACGAATGATTCGCTAAGAATAAAGATAAAGGAAGGCAGCTAACTATAGCTGCCTTTTGATTGAACTGTCTCTGTCAGCGTATCAAAACTAGCATGATGACTTAAACTGAGATTTTCGCATGCGGTTGAGGGCAGCCATAACGTCTAGTGTGCGTGGTTTGGCTAAGTCGCCTTGCTTAGGAAGAGCGGCATGCCACTCACCAGACAGCATTTCTTCAATCTCCTTCGCCGGATGATTACACCAACCTGGAAGTTGAGCAATTTGGAACCATAACCAGCCAATTGTGTTGACTTCATCGGCTGACTCTATCTGTTCCAAAGCGCTAAGATCAGTAAACTCTTTACCAAATCGAAGTGACTCTTTGCCTTTCGCATTCACACGGAACTTGCCGTCAGTAAGAATATTCATCAACGCAACGCGGTTCAGTGCTCGAGGTGGGAAGGTCTGTAAACGTTCTTCTGACTCGTTATGGCGTTGAGTAGGGTGCTGAGCGATAACTTCTTTCGCTTTTTCAGTCACGTCAACGGCTTGGTAGTCGTGCATTTGAATGACGGTATCGGCAACGTCTAAGTAGTCGCCCGACCCACCCATAACGATAATGGTAGAGATATCAAGATCATCTCGTAATTGACCAATGCGGTCGACGAGAGGAGTAATTGGCTCATCACCTTTTGCCACCAATGCCTGCATACGCTCATCTCTAATCATGAAGTTGGTAGCAGAAGTATCTTCATCAATCAATAATGTGCTTGCACCCGCTTCAATAGACTCTTGAAGCCAAGCGGCTTGCGACGTTGAGCCTGATGCGTCTTGAGTAGAAAAGTCCGCCGTATCTTTACCCATCGGTAAATGGTTGATGTAGTTCGACAGGTTCAAGTGGTGTACGCATCGGCCATCTTCGGCACGAATCTTCATAACCTTGTTATCGGCAACAATGTATTCGCGACCATCTCCTGGAATATGATCGTAAATTGAACGCTCTATTGCATTTAATAAGGTAGATTTGCCGTGGAAGCCGCCACCTACGATCAGTGTGATACCTTTTGGAATTCCTAATCCTGTGACATGGCCCTTGTTTGGCGCATGTAAAGTGACTTGTAGAGATTCAGGGGCTTTAAACTCAACGGCTTCTTTCATTGGAAGGTCGCAATTACCTGCAATTCGAGGAAGAATACTGCCGTTTGCGACAAACGCGACTAAGTTATTGGCCTCTAACTGTTCTCGCAGGGCATCTTGGTCTTCAACAACTTGGCAGTGCTTAATTAAAGCGGCTTTGTCGAGTTCACGCTCTAAAGTTGCTCGACGGATAAACTTAGGCAGGTGGAAAGTCAGTATGTTGTTGGCTTTTTTCCCCAATACTGAACGACCTTCGGCTGGTAAGTTAACTCGAAAACGCAGTTCAATACCTTCTTCAGTAAACAACACCGCGGTGCTATCCAGTACAGTTTGGCCTGTCAGTGAAATTGATACTGAGTTTTCTTGTTTAGCAAACTGTTCAAAACTACGCGCAATAAAATCACGTGCAGCTCTTTGAAATGCAGGAGACTCGTCTCTTAGCCACTCAAGACCAGTCAAAGACCATGCGCGAGTCGCACGAAAACGTGACGCCGATGCATAAGGGTCACCCTGTACATGATCGATAAACAAAGTGAAATCAGTGAAGTCGTATTGACCTTTGATTTGCTGATAAGCTCGGTAGTTCTGCTTTTCAATTTTCTTAAGCGTGGCAGTCAACTGATCCATGAAGATATTGGCCTTTTAATAGAAGCGGGCGGCGATTATAGAAACCACCGCCCTCATAGTAAAGAGAATGCTTAGGAAGAGTAGGCGTATTGCCCGCCAGAAAGGCGCTGATTAAACAAACTTTGCTCAAATTCATTACAAGGCATAGGTTTACCATAAAGAAAACCTTGTCCGATATCACAACCCTCACCAATAAGAAACTGCTCTTGTTGGTGGGATTCAATGCCCTCGATCACTACTTGGAGTTCCAGTTTTTTTGCAATGTGTATGATTGAACAAATGATCTCGCGATCATCATCTGACTTTTCCATTTGCTGGACGAAGCTTTTATCAATTTTGATGGCATCAAACGGATATTTCTTTAAATAGCTGAACGAAGCATATCCTGTACCAAAATCATCAAGTGACAATGTCACACCTAGTTTATGCAACTTATTTAACGTTGTGCGTGCTACTATTTCATCAGCAATTAGAGCGCTCTCGGTTACTTCGAGTTCGAGAAAGTGTGCTGGCAAATGGAAAGTGTCGAGTAGGTGTTGCACTTGTTCTGCAAAATTTACGTTTTGTAATTGAATGGGAGAAACGTTGACGGCAATTTTGAAGTTATCGATTAACTCAGACCATTGTTTCGCTTTGTCTATCGCGGTACGCAGAACAAAAGAGCCAACTTCAAAGATAAGCCCGTTTTGTTCGGCCATATGTATCAATGCTTCGTTGGAAACGTCGCCAAGTATTGGATGTCTCCAACGAAGCAAGGCTTCTGCGCCAATCCATTTACGTGTTTTGGAGTCTACTTGAGGTTGAAAGTACAACACTAAATCGTCGTTACGCACTGCTTGTAAAAGGTAACTTTCCAGTTCATTGTGACTATTGAGATCCGCCGAATGATTTTCTCTAAAATAACTAAAAGGTTCGCCGGATTCTTTACATAGAAGCATCGCGTAACATGCATGTTGAAGGATACGCTTAGCATTGCTGCAATCTTTGTAAGCTTGAACTATACCGATATACGTGTGCAAATGTATTTCTGTTTTGTTGAAGACAAATCCATCTACGCTAATTTTAGTGATATCATCTAATAGTTGATTTAACCGAGCTTCAATATCCTCTCCCCAAATCAATAAAACCATGTCATTCGAACTTGGTCTACCAGTGATAAATCCGCTAGCACCGTGTCTGGTTAATCTGGAGTGAAATTCTTTTAAAATGTTGTCAAAGACCTCGAACCCGTGCCTGGTCTGAATACTGCGAGCGTTACTAAAACCAATGTTGATGACCACAAGCGATTGCTGATCACTATCAAGGGACTGTAAGGTGTATTGGACAATGTTCTCAAGTGCAGAACGATTTAGAAATCCAGTTCCCTGATCATGTGTTTTTTGGTAGCTCACTTGTTTTTCCGCGGCTTTACGGCGATCAATTTCTTGTGTTAAGGAGTAACTTAACTGGGCTAAATCCGTGGTACGATTTTCAATTCGACTCTTTAGCTCGGTGTTAAGTCGCTGAAGTTTATGTTGTTGGTACACAACTGAAAGCTGTGCTTCGATTGAATCTTTGAAAGTTTCAAGCAACTGACGGTAACTATCGTTGTACTCGTTTCTCTCAGAGTCAAGCATACAGATTGTTCCAAATGACTCCCCATTTGGCCAGAATAGCGGTAAGCCGCAATAAGAAATCATGCCTAGTTTGATGTCTGGGTTATTTTGCCATTCTTCATCTTCAAGCGCATTGGGGATTACAAGCTCGCCTTTCTGTTCTATAACTTGCTCGCAATACAAACCGTTACCAAGCTGCTCTGCATCGCCAGTACGATAAGGATTACCTAGAGTTTCGCTAGATGTATTTACTTCTATGCGATCCGGATGGATACGCATAATTAATGTGGTGGGTACGTGTGTTATTTGAGCCAGTAAGTTGACGATTTCTTGCCAACTTCTTCGCATAGACTCAGGGATTTCGTAGTCTAATGTTTGCAATCTCCCCATATAGGTCATCCTTTACGTGGTTTCACTTCCTGTGAATTAAAAATGCAGACTGCTCTATTTTGTTCTCGCTTTTTAATTAAGTATAGGGTGGCTAGGGCTCGAAACAAAAAAAAGTCCTGAAAAGTGTTCAGGACTAGGAATAGTTGTCACATATCTCATCCTTGAAACAGGTAACAAGCATCAAGGCTTAAGCGACATTAACGATTCAATAGAAATGTCTTGCGAATAGTCGACATCTTCAAAGTTAAAGCCATTGAGCTTCATAAACTCATCTTTAAAACCTTGGTAATCACCAATCTCTCTAAAGTTATCAGCATTCATCTGTTCTAAAAGAGCGTGGACTTCTTGTTGAACTTGCGGTTCAAGTTCCAAGTCATCTATTCGAATCAAGCGTTCACCGTCAACTGGCACTTTCTCTTGATCGTATAACTTCGTAGTAAACAGTCGCTGCATTTGTTCAATACAGCGTTCGTGAGTACCTTTTTCCTTCATCACTCTATAAAGCGCTAACAGGTAGGGACTTAGCGCAGGGATGAATACACTGGCTTTCGTCACCAACGCCTTACACACGGTTGCGTAAGCACCGCCGTCAAAGTTGGCGAGTTTGAGGTTTAATGAATGACTGGTTTGGTGTAAATCGATTTTCGCTCGACCTAACGTACCATCGAGATAAATTGGGTGCGTAATGTCAGGGCCCATGTAAGAAAAGGCGATGGTTTTGCAGCCGTTTGCAATAGAGTCGTTATTGATGAGTGTGTCAATCCAGCTTTCCCAGTCTTCGCCGCCCATTACTTTAATGGTGGCATTGGCTTCCTCTTCTGTTGCAGGCGTTAAGGTGGTTTCTATCCACTTATCGTTCTCCAGCATGATAGAAGCGCCAGTGACAGGTTCACCAATCGGTTTAATGACACTGCGCCAAAACTCATCAGATTCAGGTTTAGGTCGAACACCAGTTGCCAAGCTATAGATGACTAAGTCAACTTCACCCTCAAAGTACGTTTCAATGGCTTCAATCACTTGATTGCGCACCGAACCAGAGAATGCATCGCCAACAATATTTATTGCGGTACGCCCGGCTTGATTTGCTTCCTTCTTAAAAAAGACGTTGTTATACCAACCCGCACTCCCAACCCCTTTCTCTGAAGGGCCACGCTCAAATGAGACGCCAATGGTATCGGCGTTAGCGCCACCGAACGTTAGGGCTATTCGGGCCGCTAGGCCGAAACCAGAGGAGGCACCAATAATCAAAACCCGTTTTGGGCCTTTTTTGATCTGTGGTGCGCGTTTTACGTATTCAATTTGCTCTTTAATAGATGCATGACACCCTTTGGGGTGCGCAGAGCGAGCAACAACACCTTGAATTAACGGTTCTATTCGCATGTTGTTATCTATCCTCGATGAGTGGAATTGAAAATAGATTAACGTAAAGTTACGTAAAACTTATTGAGCTAGACCATTAAAATTAGAGATGTTTAATTAATTCTTGAGCAACGAAATCAGCGATCCAAGGTTGTGCATCTGGTTTTGGGTGAAGGCCATCATCCATCATCCATTCTGGTTTGGTGACAACATGCTCTAAGAAGAATGGCATCAAGGCAACTTGTTGATGCTGTGCAAGCTTAGGGTAGATATCGTAAAACATATCGCTATAGCGCTTACCATAATTAGGTGGAACCCGAATTTGCATCATGACAACGTCCGCACCAGAATCTTTTACCATGGTAATCATTTTTGAAAGATTCGACGTAATAAGTTTAGGAGGGAAACCTCTTAGGCCATCGTTGGCACCTAACTCAATAAGTACCATGTCAGGGCTATGCTGACTTAGCAACTGAGGTAACCGTGCTAAGCCATTGCCGGTTGTATCGCCAGAAATGCTGGCATTAATAACTGTTACATCTTGACCATGTTCTGACAACGCATCAGGGAGTAAGCTAGGCCAACTCTCTTCGATCGGCATCTGATAGCCTGCACTCAAGCTATCACCCAAGACAAGTAGCTTTTCGCTCGCATGTGCAGTAGCGGAAAAACAAAAAAATAGAACTAAGGAAAGTATACGAATCATGCAAACACCTGTACTTAATGCACCTATTGTTCAAGCCAATTTGGTTTCTAAACAAGTCTCTACTAATCAAGAACAATTAACAATCCTCAAAGACGTAAATGTTGACATCCGAAAAGGAGAAAAAATCGCCATCGTCGGAACTTCCGGTGCAGGTAAGTCAACATTGATGACGTTGCTAGCTGGTCTTGATACGCCGACATCAGGCGAAATTACTTTATTAGGTCATGAATTATCAAAACTGGACGATGAAGCACGTGCGAAAATTCGGGCTGACTCTTTAGGTTTCGTTTTCCAAAGTTTCTTGTTAATCCCGAGTTTGAGTGCATTACGTAATGTCACGCTTCCTTGTCTTTTACGTGGTGAAGCCGAAGATGAAGCAAGAGCAGCGGAATTATTAGCTGCTGTTGGATTGGAAAAACGTGTCGACCATTTACCAAGCCAGTTATCTGGTGGTGAACAACAGCGAGTTGCGCTAGCGCGTGCATTTATGACACAGCCTGAGCTGTTGTTCGCAGACGAGCCTACCGGCAATCTTGACCATCAAACCGCAGACAAAGTGATTGAGCTGCTATTCGATCTTAATGAACAGCACGGGACAACTCTGATTTTAGTAACACACGATGGTCATCTAGCAAGCCGATGTGACCGTATCTATCGTATGGAGGCGGGTGAGCTTAAGGAGGAGATGTAATGTCTGCAGTATCATCAAGTGAAGCAACATCCACAGAGCAAAACAGTACAACACAGCACTCGTCGAATAAAAGTTTGATACGTTGGAGTTTCGGCGAAATAAGGCAGGGGAATCTTTGGCCTATTAGCGTTGCTCTTATTCTCGTGATTGCGAGTATCTTTGCGCTTTCTGCATTAGCAGAACGAATGGAGCAGGTGATCGTCAAGCAGGGGAAGGATGCATTAACGGCAGATGCGGTGTTTGTGTCTGCTAATCCCATTCCGGACACGTTGTTAACCTCGACTGAAAACCTTGAACGTTCGATGATGACGCGATTTGCCACTATGGCATTTAGCGATAATGGTATGCAGCTTATTTCTGTAAGGGCGGTGGATGATAATTACCCTTTAATGGGAGAGCTCGTTCTTGAAAATAATCCGGCCGGTCGCGTTAAAGAGAACCAACTCTGGCTTGATGAGCGGATTATGACTCAACTAAACGTAAACTCAGGTGACAGCGTCACGATAGGCGATGCCGAGTTTACTGTATCAGGCGCAGTATTGATGGAACCTGGCTTGAGCTTTAATCCATTTCAGCAAATGCCTTCTGCATACATTCATCAAAGTGACGTAGATAAAACAGGAGCAATTCAAGTTGGGAGCCGAGTTCAATACCGTCTGTTTTTACAAGCCGATGATAAAACACTAAAGAGCTTACAAGATGATACGCAGCTTTCTCCGAGCGATCGCTGGCGCACGCAAGATACTGCCAGTCGTAGTAATGAGGTTTTTGAACGCACGACGCAGTATCTGTCGTTGACCGTAGCGATTGTCATCATTATGGCAGCGACAACATTGGTTCTTACTTGTCAAAATTACGTGAACAGCCGGACACAAACTATCGCGATGTTGAAAAGTCTTGGTGCGAGCCGCCGATGGATTGAAAAGTGGTTATTTATTCAAGTCACAATCCTTCTCATTAGTGCCAGTGTCGTCGGTCTATTGTTAGGGAGCGGGCTGGAATATTTATTACGTATTCCACTCAAAGACTTATTACCCGACCCACTCCCTAGTTACGGCGTCACACCATTTTTGGTGGCATTTATCTCAGCAGTCTTGATTACGGTGCCTGCTCTCGGTATACCACTTTTAGGCTTGATTAAAACTCCCGCGTTAGAAGTGCTACAGCAGGGTAAAGCGCAACGTTCTTGGAAGCGAATGTTACTTGTTCTAGTGCCCGTTATTCCATTACTTTTACTGTATGCTGATAACACCTTAGTTTGGATCGTGCTCACTGGTATAGCGGTACTGTTTGTGGTACTCGCAGCAGTTAGCGTCACACTCACAAAGCTGTTTGCACGTATGTCAACCCATTCTGCAATGAAGCTTGCGTTGAGTCGTATCAACCGGACGCCAGTAACCAGCGGTCTACAGTTTGGTGCTTTGGCATTATCTTTGATGTTGCTGTCTATCATTTGGCTTGTGCGCAGCGATATTCTCGCTGATTGGGAGAGAACCTTACCTGCAGACGCGCCAAATGTGTTCGCTTTAAACATTGGTGATTATGAGCTCGATAACTACCTAGAAACCCTAGATAAAAATGGAGTTACGCGGTCCCAAGCTTATCCAATAATTCGTGGACGACTAACAGAGATCAACGGTCAAAACGTCAAAGAGGTTGAGTACGAAGGAGAAGGTTCTGACGCGATACGTCGAGAGCTAAACCTGACATGGGGAGACAGCCTACCAGAATATAATGATGTGCTTTCGGGTGAATGGACAAACAAAGGGAGTGTATCTGTAGAAGCGGATGTAGCAAATGACTTAGGCATCAAACTCGGTGATACGCTGCGCTTTGTAATAAACAGTCAGAATTACGATGCAGTAGTAGATACCATCCGTTATGTCGAATGGCGTGACATGAAGCCTAACTTTTATTTTATTTTCTCATCTGACGTGATGGCTAATTTACCTGGTTCTTACCTCATCAGTTATAGGATTGAAGAAGGAAATGAAGCGTTGTTGACGTCAATGTCACGTGCTCATCCAACGGTCTCTGTTTTAGATATCCGAACTATGGGCGAGAAAATTCAGGCTTTGATTCAGCAAATCGTATCAGCAATCACCATCCTTGCTCTTTTAGGCGTTGTTGCTGGTCTGCTGCTCATCTTTACTCTACTGAGGTTAAGCTTGTCCCAACGTCAACAAGAGATTCGTTTGTATCGCACATTAGGTTCAAGTAAGAAACGGATCAACACAACCCTGTGGGCCGAGTACGGAATTATGGCGTTGATTGCTAGTGGTGTTGCGGTATTCGCTGCGGAAGTTTGTGTGGCCGCAGTCATGACATATGGATTCGATCTCAATGTACAAATTCACCCCGAATTGTGGATAGCTTTACCGCTTGCAACATTTGTTACGTTGGCACTTGTAGTGATGAGTTTGTTGAAAAGATTGTTAACGCCAGTAAACACTTAATCGCAGCGAGTGTTATCAAGTTTGGAACACTCCATGACACTTTTATTTTAGTTATCCACAAAAACAGTGGATAACTTTTGGGATAACTAAATGGGGTAAAAGTGGGGTGTTTCTGCAGGCTTTGCGCCATGGGTCTTACAGTGAAATTCTTATTCACATAGACACAAAAAAGTGTCTTCTTAACCATGTAGTCAAGTACTTTTTCGCAAATTTTTTCCACTTTAATGCACTTTACAGGCGCTGTTGGATATTTCGCAAACCCATGAACTTTTTGTGATTTTAATCAAGTCCAAACACGAGTAGAATCCACCGTTAGTAAAGAATTTTCCTTATAAAATTTTTAGTGAAGCAATGAAGTCTGAGTTTCCAAGTTATAAAGATAAGCATATCGCTGTTGTTGGTGGCGGTGTAGCAGGTGCAACAGCAGCAATTCATTTTGCGGAGCTGGGTTTTAAAGTTTCCGTAATAGAGAAGGGCGTATCACTAGTAAATGGTCCACCCATTTGTCATTTGCATGCTGGTGGTAATTTATATCGAGAGATTTCCGAGCAACAATGCTTAGACTTGTTAGCACAATCTATTGATACTGTTCGCCTGTATCCGCTTTCACTGAATATTCGTCCGACAATCATCGCGGTTCCTCATTCCGATGGTGGAGACCCATCCACACTAATTCCGCGATTAGAGGTTGTGAAAAGTGCTTATCAGACGCTCGTTGATAAAGATCAGAGTAATAAAGTGCTCGGCGAACCAAGCGAATACTACAAACTGTATTCAAAAGCGGAGCTAGAAGCTCTCGCGCAACGTACTCAACCAAGTCATCCTACAAACTTCGATGAGTGGTGTATTCCTTTTGCTCAACATGCTGATCTTGAAGCGCTAAAGTATCCTGTTGTCGCAGTTCAAGAATATGGTTGGAGTGTTTTTCGCCTCGCTGCAATTGCCAACTTAACACTAGATACGCTTCCTAATGCTTCAGTCTTCACACAAGCAACGTTCAAGCAAGCCGATTGGATGGGGGAACACTGGCAACTTGGCTATGAACGTGAAGGTATCGATTACCTGATGACATGCGACTACTTGGTTAACGCGTGTGGCTTTGAAACAGGCTCAATTGACAACACAGTTGGTGCCAAGCGTGACAGGTTGGTGGAGTTTAAAGCCGCTTACGTTACGAGGTGGGCAGACTGTCAACAACAATGGCCAGAAGTTATTTTTCATGGCCCGCGTGGAACCGATAAAGGAATGGCTCAATTGACGCCTTATGGCGATGGTTACTTTCAACTTCATGGTATGACAAAAGGAATCACGCTGTTTGAAGATGGTTTAGTGGAGAGCACGAACTCATCTGCTCAACCTGAACTGCCTATGCCTTTACTCTCGAAGATCCGTAACGGCTGGAGAGAAGAAGTGTTAGAAGAGCGAACGAACAACGCCATCAAACACATGGCACAGTTCATTCCCGACTATCACTCTGCTGTAAAAGGAGGAAAAGCATTATTTGGCGCTCAGCAAATTCCCGGCACAGATCCAGTACTCAGAGCGGCAGATGTGACTTTTGAAGATAACCACTACGCGAGAATAGAGGTGGTAAAAGCGTCATCGACACTACTCGCAGCGCAAAAAATGCTTCAATTCTGGTTTGACATCGATCCTAACCAAAATGTGGAAACACAGCATCCGGTCGCTGTAAAGTGGTCTGAACAAGAGGTCGAGCAGTACGCGATTAAACTCACTCAAGAGCGAGGCTATCCACAAGCTTTAGCAGTGCGTTATGGTATGCCTGCATAATCGGCTGTATTTGGGCTCAGTGGTTGTATTAATACCCAAAAAACTGAGCCCATTGGCACCATACTTCTTGCAAGCCTAGTCTATCTCCTTTCACAAAATTGACTTTTTGTCCGGGTTTCGCCTGTGCCAGTCTAGGTAAGTCAATACGAGCTACGCAGCCAAATTTAGGATACCCGCCAATAGTCTGGTGATCGTTGAGCAGCACAATAGGGTTACCATCGCTAGGTACTTGAATTGAACCTAATGCAATTCCCTCTGATAGGACGCCTTCGTAAGGTGGACGAATGTTATTGCCCTCAAGACGGTAGCCCATGCGATTCGAATTGGGGGAGATGATGAATGCTTTGTTGTAAAATGCTTGGCGAGTGTCTTCATCAAAGTCCTCGTTCTGATAGCCTTCAATCACTCTCAACTTAATGGGTAAGTTGTAATCTGGCTTAAAGCGAAACGTCATTTGCCTTGGTTTACGTTTCGGTAAGTTATGAGGGACAAAGGGAAGAATATCGCCAGCTTTCAAAGCGCCACCATTTGAATCATAACCACCTAGAGATTCTCGCAAGACGGTCGATGCGCTTCCTAAGTGCTGAGCAACATTGAACCCACCTTTAACCGCTAGGTAGGAGCGAAGTCCATTCCTTGCGACTCCGAACTGAAGCTTCTGTCCTTTTTTCAACGTAAAGTCAGACCAATTTGAAATAGGTTCACCATCTATTTTTGCATTTAAATCACCGCCACATATAGCAAGGTGGCAGTTATGCAATGCAATAAAACAAGCGTTACCCAGAGTAATTTCAATTGCAACGCAATTGACTACGTTACCAAGCAAATGGTTGGCCCAACTGTAAGCATAGTCGTCGACCGGGCCACCTTGAGTCACACCGACATGCGCTAAGCCAAAACGACCAAAGTCTTGAACTAAAGAGAGCGGTCCTGGCTTTTCCACCAGTAATCCACCGTAACTCATAGTACGCCTCCTAAATCGATAAACTCTTGTTTTGAAATAGCATTAAAGGTGACCTTGTCACCCACTTCAAACGGTATAAAAGGAGGAGAGTCGGAGAAGAGCGCAAGCGGGCTTTTACCAATAATGTTCCATCCGCCAGGACTATCTGATGGATAGACGGCCGTTTTAGAGTCTGCGATTCCTACACTTCCGGCCGGCACTTGAGTTCTTGGTGTGGCAAGCCTTGCCATGTGCAATTGAGTATCAACGTCAGAGAGAAATGCAAAGCCTGGAGCAAAGCCAATTGCAGAAACCGCGTACTCGGTTTTCGTATGCAGGGTAATAAGATCGTCTAATGACAGACCTCGCTTTTGAAAACGAGATAGATCTAACGCGGTTTCTTCAGAGTAATATACAGGGATAGTAATGTGATTCGGCTGGGAAAGCTTAAGTGATTGAGTATCAAACTGGCTCACGATTTGTTGCAGCTCATTGACTAAGTTCTTTTCGTTGATTCGAAAAGGTAAGTAATCAATGAGAATAGTTTGATAGGAGGGGACAACGTTCATAACAATTGAAGCGAAAGTTTCTCTTATGCTGCGAGCAAGCTCTCCGACTGCATTTTCAGAAATACTCTCATCAAACTTAATGAAAATACTGCACTCGGAGATCAAAGAGATATTAAATTTCTCTTTATGCATTAATTTCCTCCAGCGTATAGGCTTTGGCGGATCTTTTGGATCAGCGCGATCGACTCTTCATTGTCACCATGAACACAAATTGTGTCGGCTTCCAATAATATGTAACCGCCTGAAGCGGTTTTGACACGCCCAGAGTCAGCTAAGGTCCGGACTTGCTCAAGTATCGCGTGCTCGCTTTTTAACACGGCATTGGGCTGTGTTCTAGGAGTCAGTAAGCCGTCATCTTGGTATAAACGATCTGCAAATGCTTCAAATAGCAAGGGAACATCATAATCGTCTGCGATTTCTAAGTATTTTTCGTTTTCCTGTGAAGCTAGGATCATTAACGGTACTTTGAACAGTGCTGCCGCCTTTACTACCGCTCTAAATATCGCATCACTTTTCATCATGTCGTTGTATAGAGCGCCATGAGGTTTTATGTAACTGATGTCTGTGTATTGCGCCCGGCATAATGCTTGTAAAGCACCAACCTGATATATAACCATGTTCGTAATTTCATCACCCGTCATGCTTATGCTTCGTCTGCCAAAGCCTTGTAGGTCGGCGTAACCTGGATGTGCGCCAATATCAACATCGTTGTCATTCGCTAGGGTGATAGTGTCGTGCATGACATTAGGGTCGGAGGCATGAAAACCACACGCGATGTTCGCCATATCAACATGGGGCATCACGTCTTCATCTGCGCCCATACTCCAAGAGCCAAAGCTCTCGCCCATATCACAGTTCAATGTAAGTTGCTGTTTATTCAATGTCATACGTTTTATTTCTACACAAGCAATGGGTTTACGATGCAGGAAAATGCATCTAGGTTCAGTGACTCACTTCATTCTTCTATCATGAAAACGAAGCTTTTTGAGCAGATAGCTGACGAAAAAGATCACGTTAGTCCATAAAGATGTTGCCGTTATTTGAGTTGATCCGAATTTTAAGGTATTTCGTTTCTTTTCCATCCAATTTTTGAGAATTTAAGGTTATTTTGCATTAGCATCGTGTTAATCTTGTCGCCCTTCATGGGTGATAGATTGCATAATGGTTCTTCTGTCATTTTTGTGGTTGTCTGCGACAGGAATATATATGTCATTACGAGCGAAGCTTATTTGGCCTCTTCTGGTCTTTTTAACGGCTATCTTTGTTATCTCAAAAGGTTACACCTCGTATACTGTATACCAATCGTCTAAGCATGAACTGGTCGAGCAGACAAGAAAGCTGATTAACAATGTTTCTTTCTCAATTAAAGATGCGCTGACAACAAAGGACAAGCAAAAAGCTCAAACTATTCTCGCCAACTTTTTAAACCAGCCAAATGTAACGCGGGTCAAACTTTATGACCAAGATGACCAACCATTCGCTGTTATGGAGATAAGTGGGGCACTAGCACCCGTTCCAAGTCAAACCGAAAGAAGTAGGTTGCACGCTCTAGGGTATGCCTTATCAACCAAATTTCTTTATGTTCTAGAGCCGATTATCCATGATGGCTATGTCATTGGTAGCATGAGAGTTACGCTTTCTCATCGCCCAATTGTAGAAGCCATACAATCTTTACTTCAAGATGGCGCTTTACTTCTTCTGTTTCTGATCGCTGGTGGCACTGTTTTTTACATAAGTATCGAGAGGCTTGTTCTCAAGCCCGTTATGGAGCTTAGCCGCGTAATAGAGAATGTGACACACGGACGAAACACGGAAAATCAAGCTCGCTATTACGCCAAGGATGAAATTGGAGACCTCGCGAGCTCTTTCAATCAAATGATGAATAGGTTAACAGTACGTGAGAAGCAGCGGCAACATTCGCTAGACACACTAGAACAAAAGCGCGCATTTTCAGAAGAGGTTATCGAATCTGTTCAGCATGCATTAGTTATTACCGACAATTCCGGACGTGTTATTCATTGTAATACGGCGACCCAGCAAATATTTCAAAAAAAATTAGATGAGCTTAAATACGCCAATATTCGTGATCTAATTAAAACCAAAACACCGAATGAGCTGAGTCAGATCCTGAGTCGAGGCCTAGAGTGCGATGATATTCACCTCAAAAATGCAGATAACGAACAGCAGTTGAGCCTAACCAGTCGTCGCCTCTCGACACATGAATACTTACTGTTTTCGATTCAAGATATCACCGAAATTGAAGAAGCCATAAACCGGCAACGTGTTGCGGGACGCGTTTTTGAAAGCAGCCAAGATGGTCTCATTGTTCTTAATCATCGCGGTGTCATTACGATGGCAAACCCTGCCGTCACTAAGTTAGTCGGCTTAGAGGTGGATCAGCTTATTGGGAAGTCATTCATCCAAACGCTAAAGTGGCGCAAGTTACAGGAAATGATGCCTAGTATCATCGAGTCGATAGAAAATTATGGCGTTTGGCAAGGTGAAGTTATCGAGAAGAACCATATTGGTCAGTTTGTACCGATGTTTGCTCGAGTCAATCGTATCGTTAAGTGTGAAGACTATGGTTTCTATGATCTGGTTATTGTTCTTACCGACCTTTCCGGCGCAAAAGAGATGGAACGATTGGAGCATTTAGCTCATCACGATGCTTTAACGGGGTTAGCAAATCGATCTAAGTTCCATTTAGAGTTGGAACAACTAGTACAACGCTCTGGATACTTGCGTGACGAATTTGCAGTTTTGTACCTCGATCTGGATGGATTTAAAGAAGTTAACGATACCTACGGTCATGATGCAGGTGATGAAGTTTTGAAAAAAGTTTCCGAGCGTCTAACATCTGCGACGAGACATAGTGATTTAATCGCAAGACTTTCTGGTGATGAATTTGTCATGTTGGTTAATCCCGCCAATCAAAAAGTGGTCACCCGAATAGCAGAACAGTTGCTCGAGAGCATATGTGCTCCAATTGAGTACAAAGGTCACTTACTCAAAGTTGGCGTTAGTATCGGCGTAAAATTAGTCGGCGTAAATGAGCGCGATGCTACTCGAGTTTTAAAAAGTGCGGATACGGCAATGTATCAAGCAAAGAAAGCCGGGAAAGGCCAAGCAATATTAATGGGATGCGAATTACAAGAGACAGTTTAAATCGTAACGTCAAAGCTTTAAACTAACCCGATTCGCGTCAGAAGGAATAATAAAATGAAAGTACTCGTTACGGGTGGTATGGGTTATATCGGTAGTCATACGTGTATTCAAATGATCGAAGCTGGCATGACGCCAGTAATTCTAGACAACCTGTACAACAGTAAATCTACGGTATTAGATCGAATTGAAAAGGTATGTGGTGTAAAGCCAACCTTCATTCAAGCCGATATCAGAGACAAATTAGCGATGGTAGAAGCACTAAAGTCGCACAATATTGAAGCTGTTATCCATTTTGCAGGTTTAAAGGCCGTCGGTGAGTCTGTAGCAAAACCTCTAGAGTATTACGACAACAACGTTAATGGCACGTTAGTATTGGTTGATGCAATGCGTGAAGCCGGAGTTAAATCGTTGGTATTTAGTTCATCAGCGACTGTATACGGTGATCCTGCATCTGTACCCATCACTGAGGACTTTCCAACTAGCGCAACTAACCCATATGGGCGCAGCAAATTAATGGTAGAAGAGTGTTTAACCGACTTCCAAAATGCGAACCCTGACTGGAGCATTACACTTCTTCGTTACTTTAACCCGGTAGGTTCACATCCAACAGGCGAGCTAGGTGAAGATCCTCAAGGTATTCCCAACAACTTAATGCCGTTTGTTTCTCAAGTTGCGGTAGGGCGCAGAGAGTTCCTTTCTGTGTTTGGTAGTGATTATCCGACCAAAGATGGCACAGGCGTACGTGATTATATTCATGTAATGGACTTATCCGATGGTCACGTTGCTGCATTAGAAAAAGTAGGTAGCAAAGCTGGCCTTCATATCTATAACCTCGGTACTGGTAACGGCTACAGTGTACTGGACATGGTGAAAGCATTTGAAGCCGCAAGTGGTAAAGATGTCCCATACCAACTTGTTGAGCGTCGTCCAGGTGATATTGCAGAGTGTTGGGCGGATCCATCAAAAGCGATGAATGAGTTAGGTTGGAAAGCAACTCGTACTCTAGAAGAAATGACTGGCGATACATGGCGCTGGCAGTCTACTAACCCTCAAGGTTATCCAGATGCCTAATCTTTAATTTACATAATAGTAACAAAAAGGCGCATAATTGCGTCTTTTTTGATCCAAATCGGAAAAAATCGTAAATTACTGGTTAAAAGGTAGCAAGTATATATAGAGCTGTTAAACTATGCCCGACTCTTAATTTGGGTTATAAATTTTCTCGTAGCTATTGGGGTAGTTCATGGAACTCGGTCTGATCATCACTTTCATCATTGCAGCAGCAGTAATGGTGAAAAAAGAGATGGCAAAACAGTAAACTTTCATTTTTCATACTTTTCTTTACATTTTTGAAATGAAAGCCATAAAAAAGCCAGCATTACGCTGGCTTTTGTGTTTTTAAGGTTTAGAACTCGTATTTAACACTAATGTTGTAATTACGCTCAGCTTGCGTTTTGTCTCGACTTAACTCAGTCTTACCGCGAACATCGTTCCAAAGATGGTATTCTTCATTCGTTAGATTCATAACACCAGCACGAATGGTTATATCTTTCATTGGTTTGTAGTACGCCGTTAAGTCAACGACTGTCGCAGACGGCAAAGCAACTTGGTCTTTGATTCCGCCTTTATCACCATCAGAGTTGATATCACTGTTCGATTTCTTAGCCGTGTAGTTTACTTTTAGGCTTGTCCCCCAAAGTGCATTTGGTGAATCGTAATTTACAGCAGCTACGGCATTCCATGGGTTTACACTGTTCAAAGGATTACCTTCACCATCTTCACCTTCTGTGTATGCTGCAACAAAGCGAGTTGTCACGCCTGATGGAAGACCAGCAATGGCATGCCAATCAAGACGGTTAGAGAGCTCAACCCCTTTAATGTTTGCTTCACTAATATTGATATTTGTGAATTCAGTTAAACCACCATTGTTTGATGACGTTTGCTCAATAAAGTCACTGTAATCACTGTAGTAGAACGCTACTTCAGTTGCAGACGCTGCAGTGTTATGACGGTAACCAAGTTCATAAGACAAACTCTTTTCAGATCCCAAATTTGGGTTAGGGCGGTTGGTATAGCCATGAGCCGGATTATCGTAGGTGTAGTAAAGCTCGTCGAACGATGGCGCTCGGAACCCTTGGCTCACTTGCGCGAAGATCGTGCCAGGTTGCGATACAGAGTAAGTTGCTCCTAAACGACCAGTTAATGCAGAGTCGCTAAACTTCTCGAATGACTCTTCAGAAGTATTTGAAGGATTAGTAGAGAAGTAATCGTAACGCACACCTGGAGTCAGAATTAGCTTGTCATTAAGAAGCGAAATTTCATCTTGCAAGAATAAACCAAAGCTTTCTTCTTTTGCATCCGGTGTGTAAACGTAAACAGTATCTGGCGTGCCAGGATCGGAATTAAACTCGCGATTGGTATTACTGATGTCACTATGTTTGTACGATATTCCGTAAACAATATAGTGATTTTGAATCTCTTTATCTAACTGAGTTTCGAATTCAAATTTGTCTTCAGTATATTCGTAATCTTTTTTCTGTTGGTTGTCACCACTAGGCGGTACGTAAGGTGGGTAACCTGGGCTGGCTTCGATAAAGCGATTAGACACGCCGTTTTCTTCTTTACCAATCCATGTAAGCTTGGACGTGATCGTATCCGAGATAGCTGCATCTGCAAACCAAATGTGCTTGAGCCCAATGCGATTTTGCTTGGTTGTGTCTTCAGCGTTGAAGTTTTTGTAACTTTTATGTGCGATCTCTGAGTCAGTCTCGTTGTAAATAACTTCTCCCAAGAACTCCAAGCGATGAGCGTCATTCAATTGAGATTGAAGTTTTACCAATAGATCGTTTTTGTAATAATCTTGGTTGTCCACAGAATAGTTATCGTAAGGCGCCTTAGAGAAATTTTGTAGCTCTGCACCATCACGGCGTGTAAAGGCTATAAGTGCTTCTGTATTACCGAAACGCTTTGCTAAAGCTACATGCTCACTAAAAGAGTTATCTTCCGATGAATAAGAGAGTTTAGCTTGACCACCAAAGTCTTTACCATCTTTGAGGAAATCCTTCGGATCTTTTGTTTCGAATGCGACAACACCGCCAATTGCATCACTACCATGTAGGCTAGAAGCTGCTCCTTTAACAATTTCGACACTCTTTAGCATATCGGGGTCGACAGTAACGGCACTAGAATTGATAAACGAATATGGTCCACCGCTGAATACACCTGGTTGAGATGCACCGTCTACTAAGATTTTAACTCGTTTACCTTCCATCCCGCGAATGTTAATACTTTGGACGCCTTGGCGTTGAGTGCCATTAACAGTAACACCTGGCGTATACTCGAATAGATCATTCAAGTCCTTTACCATGTTTTCTTCGATGTCTTTCTCTGATACAACAGCAACAGAAGCAGCAACAGTGTTTATGGTTTGGTTGGTACGGGTGGCCGACACAACGACTTCTTCAAACTTAGAAGCTTCTTCCGCATAAGCAGTATGGGAAAGGGCAACTAAAATGGAGGCTGACAAAATTGATTTTTTATACATTGGCTTCAATACCTTAGATCCATAATAGGTAACAACACGCGGATATTAATGGATCTAAATGGTAATTACTATCATTACCATTGTCATTTATTGATTTGTATTGAATCTTCTTCTTAGGCTATGAGCATTCCTAGTCTTTAGTTATCAATATGTTATATTATTTGTCGTTAGTTCTTGATAAGTTCATCCAAATACAACGAATGTGATGAATATCACATTAAGAGAGGCCATGTGCAGAGTCCAATTACGTTAGAAGCACTCCATATTCTAGATGCTATTGATCGAAGAGGGAGTTTTGCTGCTGCTGCGAATGAGTTAGACAGAGCCCCGTCATCGCTGAGCTATCAAATCCAGAAACTCGAGCAAGACTTAGACATTATTATCTTCGATCGCTCTGGTCACAAAGCCCATTTTACTGAAGCAGGTAAGCTTATTCTTGAAAGAGGAAGGGCCATTTTACAAGCCAGTGAAAAGTTAGTGAACGATGCAACGTTATTGGCGAATGGCTGGGAACTGGATATTACCATTGCCTTCGATGGCATTATTCCTATATCCAACTTTTTCCCGATGGTTGATGCGCTGGCCGAGGTCAGCTCAACTCGAGTCAGGCTGCAAGAGGAGATTCTGGCTGGTAGCTGGGAGTCGTTGAATACGGGGAGAGCTGATTTACTGATTTGCCCATCACTGGATACGCTTCCTCAAGAAGTTAAGTCAGAAAAAATTGGTAAAATGAGTATGTATTGGGTAGCTTCCGCTGATCACTATGTTCACAAGCGTAGTGGTAAGTTTGATGAAGCAGCGCGAGAAAAGTATCGGATTATTGCTATTGCAGATACCGCACGTGAGCAACCAGCGCTCTCAATTAATATCATTCAAAAACAGCCTCGCTTGACCGTCACCAACTTTACGGCAAAAGTAGAAGCGCTAACTGCAGGTTTAGGCATTGGTACATTACCAAGCCAAATTGCACAACCTCTTATTGATAGTGGTGTATTGAAACGAATCGAAGGCACTGAAGAACAGCCGATGGATATTATTTTGGCATGGCGCCGGAACACTATGGGTGAGGCAAAATCCTGGTGTATTCAGTACTTAAAAAAGAATTGGAAACTAAAGTAACAACGTAACTTTTACTTCTTAGATTCCCATTGATTATCGAATGTAAGAAGTAAAAGTCATCGCTAATGCTGCGCTTTTCAATTTAAAGGGAGCACCATATCTGCCGTACCGTCTGCAAACTGGACATCGATCTCAAACCCCAAGTTCTGAGCCAACATCAACATTCCTCTGTTTGTTGGCATGGTCATTCCAGACATTTGCTTTGTGCCTTTAATTTTGCAATAGCTGATTATTTTCTGCATCAGCACTTTGCCTAAACCTTTTCCTTTCAAATCTGAACGAACCAAAATAGCAAACTCAGCGTCACTATTGTCTGGTGTAATCAATGCGCGGGCTACCCCTATGATAGACGGTCCGTCAGTATTAAACGCTACCGCAACAAACGCCATTTCGCGGTCGTAGTCTATTTGAGTAAAGTTTGCCAAAGCCTCATGGTTGAACTCTCCAACTTCAGAAAAGAATCGCTTATAGAGATCTTCTTTCGATACGCTATTAATGAATTGAGCATGCAGCGGCTCATCCTCAGGCAAGATAGGGCGAAGCAGGATAGGTTGGCCATCTCGAAGCGTCACCGTTTCGACAAACTCTGCCGGGAAAGGGCGAATCGCTAGCCGTTTTTGGGCGTCTCCTTCGTACTTACACAGTGTGACATCTGCATCAAGGATAGTTAAATCGCTTCCGGACACTAGCACTGGATGGATATCCAGTTTTTGTATTTCTGGTAACTCAACTGCCATTTGGGAGATACGAACCAAGAACTTCGACAACTCAGTAATATCGAGCGCATCTTTGTGTTTCTGCAGGCGAATCTTTCCAGACTTTAGGGCAACAACGACAAGGTAGCGCGCAAGCGTCATGTTCAAAGGAGGAAGTGCAGCGACGGCATCTTGGGCGATATTCCACTCAGAGCCGCCTTGACCAAGCAAGATCACTGGTCCAAAGACTTTATCTACTGCAATACTAACCCGTAGCTCTTCAGCGCTGCCGAGCTTTGCCATCCCTTGTACCAACAGCCCATGTACATTGGCGGAAGGGTAACTGAGCTTTACGGTATCTAAAATGGATAGCGCTGCGTTGGAAACTTCTCGACTGTTTCTTAAATTTAGAGCGACACCGTGAACATCCGATTTATGAGGAATGTCTGGAGAACGTAATTTAACCGCAACAGGGTATCCAATATTTTCTGCCATATGAACAGCTTCAATGTCGTCAGATGCAATCCACGTAGGCAAAACGTTAAACCCGAACAGCTTAAATAATGGGCTGGTTTGATGCGTATCCAAGGTGACTGTGTTTTTATCCAGTAGTCGTTCGTTTACCCATTCTTTTGCTGAACTCACACTTCCAGAATGTAATGGCTCTGCCGTCGTTGGCGTTTCCATTAGTTGTTTCTGGTTTCGTCTGTATTCGACCAAGTGCATGTATGCTACAACCGAACTTTCAGGTGTTCTATAGGTTGGAATGCCTGCTTGAGTAAAGGCCAGTCGCGCTTCTCTCGACGTTTGTTCTCCTGACCAGTTGGTCAAGATATTAAAATGCTTATGCCGAGGGTGAGATTTGATGGCATTAATAACGACTTGAGCAGTTTCAAGAGGATCAGAAACAGCAGAAGGACTATGCATAATCAATATCGCATCTGCACAGTCGTTATTCATCAGCGCGTTAATGGTATCAATATAGCGTTTTTGGGTTGCGTCACCAGACAGATCAATTGGATTTCGAGCACGCCAGTTGGATGGAAGTACTGCTTGTAATTGCCCAATGGAAGCGTCATCAAGCGTTGCGAGTTGGCCACCACGTTCAATCAAAGTATCAACGGACATAACAGCAGGGCCGCCGCCATTGGTGATGATCGCTAAACGCTCTCCACGAAGTGGCACAGAATGCGTGAGTGTTTCTACCGCGGCAAAAAGCTCATGCGTATTGCTGACTCGTAACATACCAGTTCTGCGAATAGCAGAATCGTAAATTACGTCAAGTGTATCTCCGTCTTGCTGCTCAAAAGTATTCATCTCTTTAGAGCGGCCCGCTTTTAGCACCAATATACGTCGGTTACGTGAAGCGGCGCGCGCAGCAGACATAAATCGGCGAGCGTCTTGGATATTATCAACATAAAGCAGAATAGCTTCAGTGTTTCCATCCATACTCAAATAGTCGAGCAAATCTGCAAAATCGATATCTTGTCCGCGCCCAATCGAAATGAACGAAGAAAAACCAATGTTCTTATCATTTGCCCAGTCTAAAACCGTGGTACAAACCGCCGCGGATTGTGAGATGAAAGCAATTTTTCCGGGTTTAGCTGCAACAGGGGAAAACGTGCAGTTAAAATTGTGCCAAGGAAGGATGATACCTAAGCTGTTTGGGCCTAAGACTCGAATGTTCAATGATGAGATATCTAAAGGATTAGGGTCATCAGAGATAACAATCGCAAACGGTGTGCCTCTCTCATCTAGCTCTTTAAGCAATTGCTCGTTACGTGAAACGTTCGTACACAAAATTGCAATATCTGGCGTATAGGGCAGGGAAGCTACATCAGGGTAAGCGATCACGCCAGATACGGCTTTATATCGCGGCGTTACTGGCATAATCGCGCCACCAAATCCACTTTGTAGAAGGTTGCGCATCACAACATGTCCTGCTCGCAATGCTTTTTGAGATGCCCCAATAACGGCCACAGAGTTGGGTTTAAAGAGTTTATGTAGTTTATTCATGCTGACTCCTGGCCGTTTGTAAGTCACGTTGGCTTCTCGGTTTCATATCAATCATAAACGAATAATTTACTGATAAAACATCTTCAGACCAGACATTGCAGAAAATGTGTACGATGCTTATGGAGTTTGTGTTATTCATCACATCAAAATCACAGATTATTGTATTTGATGCTTGATAAACGGCCCTGCTATCGGCATGATTTATCGTAATATTTATCCAGAGCATTTGTTACTTCATGAAAAAAATCGCAATCATCGGCTTGTCAGTTCTGCTTTCTGCTTGTGCATCTGAAACTTACATCACGGATGTGACCTCAGAAAGTTACCGAGAGGACTACAAATCAGATCGTATCTCTAAACCAATTATGGCGTCTGAAAACGCTGTAGTAGAAAAAGACGTACAACCAACTGTTGTGAAAATGACGGCAAAGCCTGAAGAAAAGAAAGTAGTCAAGCTAACGCCAAAAGAGCAGGCGAAGCCAGTTAAGATCGTACCACCAAGTAAAAAGCAAGCTGGCATTCAACGATTCGGCTATACCATTCAAGTCGCAGCTGTGGGTAGCCAAGCTAAAGTCGATCAGTTTGCAAATAAGCTGCCACAGAACGGTCAGCCAATTTGGGAAAACTACAAAGTTGTAAACGGTACTAAGTGGTTCTCAGTTTTATACGGAGACTACGCAACAAGCGCAGAAGCCAAGCAAGCGATTTCGACTTTGCCAGCTCAATTTCAGCAGTTAAGACCATTTGTTAAAAGCATTGATGCAATCAAAAACTCAGCTTACCCAACGCTTAACAAATTAAATTAACACATCAAATAAGGGAGCGAATAGCTCCCTTATTTATTTGCTCAAATCCTATTCGAACAACATTCCTCACATTAAAATTACTGTACGTCACACTTCAAAGGTTTATCATAATAAATAGTATCTTTTGTAGGTCACGGAAAGATGGATTCATGATTAAAAATATTCTTTTACTATGCGGCGGTGGCTCTTCTGAGCACGAGATTTCATTATTGTCTGCAAACTTTGTCGAACAACAACTAAATCTTATTGAAGACGTTCACGTTACACGCGTAGAAATAAAAAACGAAGGTTGGATGACCAACCAAGGTGAGTTGGTTTACTTGGATCTCAATACCAAGCAGTTGTGCTCAAGTGAATCTAATCAAACCATTGATTTCATCGTGCCTTGTATACATGGTTTTCCTGGCGAAACAGGCGACATTCAATCTCTGTTTGAAATCGCAGGTATTCCTTATCTTGGCTGCGGGCCAGAAGCGAGTAGCAATAGTTTCAATAAAATCACATCTAAGCTTTGGTACGACGCTATCGGCATACCCAATACGCCATACTTATTCTTAACGCGAAACGATGAAGAAGCTCACGTTCAAGCTCATAAAGCCTTTGAAAAGTGGGGAAAAGTTTTTGTTAAAGCCGCTCGCCAAGGCTCTTCCGTTGGCTGTTACAGTGTCACAGAAAAAGACAAGCTTTCTAATGCAGTAAATGATGCTTTTGGGTTTTCTGACCAAGTGTTGGTTGAGAAAGCAGTAAAACCTCGAGAACTTGAAGTTGCTGCATATGAGATGAATGGCCAACTACATATCACTAAACCAGGCGAGGTCATCGCGCCTGATGGTGCTTTTTACTCGTACGATGAAAAGTACAGCAGTTCAAGTCACTCGCTCACAGAAGTTGAGGCGAAGAATCTAACTCAAATACAATTAGATTCCATCCAACACGCGTCTGAGACGGTATTTAAACAAATGAATCTTCGTCATTTATCTCGTATCGACTTTTTCCTAACGGAAGATGATGAGATTTACTTAAACGAAGTAAACACATTTCCAGGAATGACTCCGATCTCAATGTTCCCTAAAATGCTTCAAAACAACGGGCACAAATTTCATGAGTTCTTGGAAGATTGTATAAACAGTGCAAAGTGATTAACGTTATCGAGACGCGTTTTATGATACAAGTTGTTTTCTAGAGCAAGGTTTATTCAAGCCGTATTTGAATATTGCTCAGTAGCAATTATGATTATATCAACGCATTAAACAGATGACTCAGTGGTATGGCGATTTCAAATTATAGAGGTTTTAACCTGCAGTCAGTCGGATCAGATGGCAGTGTTTGGAAGGTTAAAATCAAGAACCACGTCTTACAGGGAAGTTTGACGGCGGTAAAGAAAAGCATTGATTGGTGGTGTGACACCGCATCGATTATTGATCCCAAAGAGTTTGCTTCACTCGGACAGAGAGTGCAGCAAACAGGTGTTGCAAAATCAGAGGTCTTTAACGGCTATACTATTCAAAATGATACAGGCCAACCTAACTCTTGGTACTGCATGTTTAATGGTAAACTGATTAAGGGCAGTAAAGCCGCTATTCAACGCCATATCGAAGCTTATTTGGTTGCAAAGCAAAAAGCGATGCAAGCTCAACAACAAAAGAAACAATAGAATGACTCTGGTATATTCAACAGAAACCGGTCGAATTAAACCGGAAGAAGAAAAAGTATCTCGCCCTAAAGGCGATGGTGTTGTTCGGATTCAGCGCCAAACGAAAGGCCGTAAAGGTAAAGGCGTATGCATTGTTACAGGTTTAGACTTGGATGATGCACCTTTAAAGTTATTAGCGGCAGAACTCAAAAAAGTCTGTGGCTGTGGTGGCTCTGTAAAAGATGGCAATATCGAGATTCAAGGTGATGCTAGAGACAAGATCAAGGCACATCTTGAAAAGAAAGGCATGACAGTCAAATTAGCCGGTGGCTAATTTAATATTTCCAGTAAACAAAAATGGCGTCTAAAGAAATAGACGCCAGTTTTTATAAGTTGCTAATTGAAGAGCAAGCAATCGTAGATTGATAGATCGATATTAGCTATTTTATGGTAAATAACCATTATGTTTAATGCTCACCGTAAGGCCCTTAAATTTAAAATCTGCAGGGGAATAGGAGCATACTCAGACAACATTTAGCGTACGGCTATATGTGATTTAACATAATATACATAATGCGAACTTAAGAGTTAGAAGATTAGCATTGGTAAAGTCAGTTTAGTTACACTGTATTTGGCTTTTGCTTCCTTGCAAATTTCATCAGCTGTCTTGTATGGGCCATGAACTTCGATTCCACCACAGCGACCACTTGAACTGTATCTTTGGTTACGTCCGACACCATGCACGTTGGTTTTGCATCTTGCTCATTCGATATGAGTCAACATGGACACGCATTTGCTTAACCCAAACGTGTAAGTACTAGATTATCTTTATAGGAACAAGGAATCTAACAGGTGTAAACTCTCTACTTTTCAATCTATACCTAGATCTTTCTTCATATGCTCACTCAACTCGTTAGTGGTTCTTACATTAATCTTATGTTTGCAATGATGGATTCTCAACTCTTCACCAAATAATTTTACTAGTGATTTGGTATACAAAGCACTAATATTATTTATTATTCTATACAATGTATCTTTCTGATAAACAGATCTTTTCGAATTTTGTATTGCAGTCTTCATATTTAAATATCCTCACACGTTTAACTTTATAATTTAAAGTGTCAATTTCAACTTTTATTATTACTTTTTCCGATATGGAATGAGTCATTATCAATGATGCACAATCAAGAATTAAATCACCCGAATCCAACTTAGTAATTTCACGAGACAAATTTTTTATTTTTAAATCTTTATTTTTTATATTTAATCCGATTGATTTAATTTCTTCAGGATATCGGTTTAACTTAATATCCAATATGATTTTATTAAGATAGTAGTCTGCCTTTATTTCATGGCGGCTTTTAAATATCATTGTCCCCCTCCGATGAAGCAAGTTATACTTTCCCACCAGTTAAAAGACAACGTGACTCAGAGTTGCAAAAAGGTAACAATCATGGAATTGATGAACAATGAGTTGATCTGCTTTGCAGCCATTTGTAAACACCTCTCTCTTACAGAGGCATCAAAAGAACTTGGAAAGTCGAAAGCTCAAGTCAGCAGGCAGCTAGCAGCATTAGAAAAACAACTTGGTGTAACACTCGTCCACAGGACAACAAGGAAACTCGTTTTAACTGATCATGGCGAAAGCATTAGAGAGCTTGCTATCAAGACATTAGAGGGTTTGCACGAGTTAAATTACAGAGCTAGCTCGTTGAGTGAATGCATTGATGGAAAGTTTAAAATCACAATGCCCAACTCTATAGCCTCTTCTATTTTTGGTTCTGTTCTTAAAGACTTACAAGAACGATATCCAAAAGTTGATTTTGAAATATCGTCAAGTAACAATGTAGAAAATTTATTAGAAAGCAATGTAGATTTAGCGATTAGGCTTAATAATGTTATTGATGACACTCTTATTGCACATAAACTTGGTGATTATAGTGATGTTTTGATATCTAGGGTAAGTAATGCCAACCACAAAACACTATTAATCTACAAACATCATTCGAATAAGGAATCAATTAAAAGTCAATATACTGATGTTATCGAAGTTGATAACACCTCTATTTTAATAAACTTTGTTTCTGAGGGAGTTGGGGTTGGTGTCATTCCAAACTATCTTGTTAAAAGTAACTATATAGACAAAAACATCCGAATATCGCAAACTTTTGATATAGAACGTTCCATGTATATGGCCTACCCTTATCAAAACCCTTTGCCAAGAAAGCTAGCCGAGATATCTACTTTTATTAGGTCTGAGTTATCACAAGTATTGAAGAGTGAGTCATTTTAGGGCGGTTGTTCAGATTTAGAATTTTGCGTTGTCTACTCAACTAGGCCTAACGCTAATCTTTGTAACATATTGTTTCAGCGGTATTTATTAACTCCCCCATCTTTATGCTTGCTATCACAATGTGAGATGCTCTGCCGTCTTGTTATCAAGGTTTTGCGTGGAATAAATCACGTGGGGTAAACGATAGATTGACTTACATTAAAATTTTCATCAAAAGCAACTTTATATAAAATTGATTTCATACCAATCTGTGTGTATCTTCTACCCATATCCCCACAATAACCAAGGAGAATGCCATGGATAAGCTACTCGCGTCTGCATTAGAAATTAAGCAGCGAACTATGGTGACTGGCTTTTTTGCTAGAAATGGATTCAAAATCGCTATGACCGATTTTGATGATGTCACTTTTGAGCGAGAAGGCGTGCAAGTTAACGTACATTTTGATCTGCAGTCAAACGCGGAGTCTGCATCTGTTTTATCTCATGAGGCATCAATCATTCCTGGCTAAAAACTTTTATTATCACCGATACACCAAGCCGAACATAAAAGTTCGGCTTTTTAGTGACAAAAAATGATGAGTGCGAACAAGAGTTGTCGATCACTCGTCTAAATAGACGATTAATAAATCAGCTTCAACTTCGTTCACAACCTTTGGTATCGATGAAAAAAAGCGACTCAATAAGTTGTGATGATGACCACAGACAACTAAATCTATCCCCTCTTTTTTGACGATTCCCGATAGTTTTATATGAAGATCGCCGATTACTACCATGGTCTCGTTTACTGGGCATAAGCATTTATCAGCGAGCTCTTGCAGCCTTCTTTCCAATTCTTGCTCTTCCTTCGCTTCCATGACTATGCGATCAACATCTACGTAAACAAATGAGAGTTTGCTGCTTGAGTTATCCGCTTGCATTATTGCTTTTTCGATAACGGCTTGGCTAGATTTAGATAAGTCGACAGCAACCAAAACGTGCTTGTAACCCATCATTCCTCCCTTGGTTAGTTTTTGTTCTCATATTAAGTCTAGTCCACATAGAGCGAACACAACATCAAAACTACTGCTACATGATAGTTAAAGGAGTTTAGTGTAAAACAGGCAAATAGTTTTCATTACAACCTTGTTGCTTCCTCTCATCCAAAGATCAACGATGTTTTTCCAATTTCTTCTCTAATTATCGGACTATTTAACAGGAAGGACGTCAGGAAACGTTACGTTGTAATAGGCGTTACTGGTCTTGATTTCTACTACTCTTGAGGTTTCATATTACCCACTTCAACGTCGCCTAGTTTAGTAAAACTACTTTAGGTTAAGCGTGTTCAATATGTAACGCTCCGCTCAAATCCAGGAGACGTATTTCGGCTAAAAAAGCAGCTAAATAAGATGAATTTCGATTCATCTATTACATATGTCTGCGAGTGCTTACTGTTCTTATATCGCGTATTTAATAAGTCTAGTTTAATTACCATTATAAGTTACGGTGTATCTTTTTTCTTTTTTCAGCATAATCCTCTACCTGGGAACGAAGCTCTCTTGGGTTTTGTAATTAAATTACAAGATCAATCGCGACCAATATGGTTGGCAGATTAAAAGACCGAGGTAAACAATTGATATAATAGAGTTTAACTTATAAGTTCTTTAAAAAATGCCTAACTACCTGCACTGTGTAAGCCAAGGTTAATATGATGAGGTAAAATTTTACCAACCCGCTATTTAGTTTTAAAGGTAATTGAACAAGATTAAAATCATAGAGGTATAGTAAATTTTAGTTACAGCGTAACCAGGGTGGTGTTTGGGAGTGTAAAGGAATAGAAAATAGAAAGGCAAAAAAACAGGGCGTATGCCCTGTCCATGAATTGATTAGTTTTGTTGCTGTTGTTTTTCTGCGTACTCAGAACGAATCCGTTCGGCAACAATTTTGATAGCTTCTGCAGTACTTGTGCCCTTCGCCATCAATTCTTGAATTCTCTCTACAGCTTGTTGTTGTTCTTGGTGAGATAGAGGGGGTAAATCGTCAAACATAAAAAGATCCTCATTTTGAGGAGCTGACTATAACGATTCAATTAATAGGTAGCAAGGAAATTAATGGATGCACCCATAGCGTTCTCGTTTGTGTACTGAGCTGCGATATCCAATTCGAACAACTTAAGTGGAGACAACCCGATACCAGCAGTAATGGTTCCTTCGTCATTACTTCGAGCTAAGTTCTTCATATACCCTGCTCGTAATGCCATTTGACGCAAAATATCAAATTCAATACCAGCTCGAATCATTTGCGTATTATCATCAAAGGATGAAAAACGTTTTTCTTCGTTAAGATCGTAGTCAACACTCATCGTAAAGTAATCGGCAACAATCCCTGCCCCAACGGTGTATACAGGACGCATGCTATATTCGTATGATTTTATCGTATCGCTGCCATATTGGAATGATTTTGTTTTAACGTCTCTTCCGATCAAATTTTTCGCTGAAATACCGAGACGATATGGGCCAAAGAACCAAAGTGCGCCGGCGTCTAAGTTGAACATCGTTTCCGCGGTCTCATTTTCACGTAAGTCTTTAGTATAAAAATTCTGAAAACTCGTGGCGTATGAGTATGTGTATATACGCTGAAGTTTAGGAGTAACACCAAAAGAAAGGTGTTGGTTCATGAAATTAGTGTATTTAGCAAGTGAAATACCAGCTTCAGCCACGCCAATAGAAACACCTTGTACATAGCTATCATCTAATGGATTAGTACCTGAGGTATCAACATTTGGTTGTACGAATGATTCAGTGTATAACTTACCGTATGCAGTTGCAGATAAGAATTTGTTGGGAATACCAATGGCAACGACACCACCAAGATCAAAGTCTGTCTTTTTCCCATCGATAGCATCCATCGATTTTTTGATTTCATCGACGTCTGTCAATTTGCTGATGCGTTCGATCTCATCAACTAGATCATATTGATCATCGTAGCTGCCACCAAAACTTGGCACGATCATGCCTGCATCGTCATTTCGGCGATAAATCGCAGTAAGAGCGGGGTTGAAAAAAGACGCAGTTAGATAAGTTGCTGATACGGTACCAACGCCACCCATTGCATCACTACGAGCCTCTATCGCATAAGTAGCAGCAGAGGCAGCATTAGCGAAAAGAATAGTAGCAACAGAAGTGGCAAGAATTTTATATTTGTTTTTCATACTACACTTGTGATTTTAGTTCGTCCTGAACCTTTATCGGCACAAGTAGTATTTCTTTAACTATTCTTCCTGGGAAAGATCATAGGTTCGGCTAATAGTTTGAGCCTGCTCAACAATTATATCGCCCTGCCAACGGCGACTATTGATACTTACCGCCAATACGTATCTATCGTTTGGGACACCCGCTAGCTCCAATGAATTTGGATAATTAGACTCGTAAGTCTTTTTCCACATTTGCTCGTACTGGCCATCAATGTAGTCATACAAACCGACTTCAAGTTGCGGTAATGGACAATGGGGATTACGAAGTGCGCTCTTTTCTACTTTCCAATTCTCTTTAGATGTCCAACGAACATATTGAGAAGAGTTTGAATCTCCAAGTATTACCCAAGTTCGATACTCTTGTTTATCAGTAGAAACAACGGTTAAGTGATATAAACCAGCTTCAAGCTTACCTGTTAAGTTATAGCGTTTCGAGTAACTACGCTCGTTGGCAAGTTCTGTCCCGTTCGGCTGTTGTTCATAGCTGAATGAACTGTCCGCGGATATAGAATCATCCACCCATCGATTAAATGAAATATTTTCGATGTCAGTTGTAGCTCTTAGCTTGATCACCAATCTAAATGTATCTCGCCCAGGGCTTTGAATAGTCTGACGAATAACGTTCACACCACTTATCCAATCAGGCAGCGTTACACCAGTGAGAGCCTTGCCACAGTTTTTAGATAGTGACTGACCAAGAAGATCATTAAGGTGAGGAGTCAAATCTTTACTTGGTTCCGTTTGCCAGAGTTCAACAAGAGAGTTGAACATACCCGCAAGATCATCTTCAAGTAAGTGTTGATGTGCCTGTGTTAAAGGCGTGTTAGTTTGAAACCAGTCCATCGCATGGACTGGTTTCACTAACGCTAATGAGACAACTACAGGGAGTAGTATTTTCATTACGACTTATGCTTTCATCTTGTAGCCAACACCACGAAGTGTTTCAATTTCCAGTCCTGGCAGTTTTTGACGAAGCTGTAATACATGTGTATCAACCGTACGTGTTGTCGGGAAGTGATTGTAACCCCAAACGTGGTCAAGTAGCTCATCACGAGTAAACACGCGACCTAAGTTTGACGCCAAAAATAGCAGCAAATCAAACTCTGTTCGAGTAAGCGTAATTAGCTCGTCTTTATAAGTCACTTCACGAGTCGAGCGGTCAATCTCTAAGTCTTTTGTAATCACTTTATCAGCGTTGCTTTGTTCTGCTGAATCCGGTGCTCGTAGCTGTGCACGGATTCTCGCAAAAAGCTCCGCTTCAGCAAAAGGCTTTGTTAAGTAGTCGTTCGCGCCGGAATCAAGGCCTGCAACTTTATCTTTTACGGTAACAAGTGCCGTTAACAAGATAACTGGTACGTCTTTAATCTGTTTCCATTCTGGGAGACATTGTACAGAGTCACCATCTGGGAGTTGGCGATCGAGAATTACCAAGTCAGCTTTTTTCCATTGTGGCTCTACGTCTGCAATACGCTCCACATGTAAACACTCATATCCTGCTTGTTCCAGGCTTACTAACAGGCCGTCAGCCAAGTTTTTATCGTCCTCAACGAGAAGCAGTGTCTGTTTCACAAGGTATCTCCAATATAAAAGTTGTAGGTGGTCCCATTAAGGACATTTTTCCGCCCATGCGGCCTACCATAGATTCAACGATTGTTAATCCAAGTCCTAACCCGCTCTTACTTACGAACGGTTTCTTCAAATTTGCCCAATCTTTAGCCGTTAGGCCTCCTGCATCTCGGACTTGGAATACTATTTTTTCTTCACTAGTTGAGACATCTAATTCAACCGGTGCGACACCGTACTTAAGCGCATTACGAAGCAAGTTATCGATACAAGTTCCTAACCAGTACACATTAACTTTAGCAGCCACATCTTCATTGATGTTAAAAAGCACGGCACTATCAAATTCTTCTTCGATCTTAAATTCTAACCAATCTGCAACGGATGGTACCCAGTCTGTTGCAAGCATTTGGTTATCAGATTGCAAATAATCTTTACTCGCTTCTGCCAATTGACGCAGGCGGCGCGTATCTTCACACAATCTGCGGAATTCGTCATACACACTTTCAGGCAAATGCTCGAACTCTCGACGAAAGCCCTCAACCGTTAGTGACAGAGATGCAATCGGTGTTCTGAGCTCATGCGTTAAAATTTGCAACACGAGCATTCTACTACGTAGTTCTTCTCGCTTGCTATTCCAACGGTACACCGCCCAACCAATCACCAAAAGAATATTGGCGATTACCAGTATGATCATACTGATCCGCAAAACTTGCGAGTGATCTTCTACATCCCAACAAATATTGCCTCGTTTAACAAAGCAACTTTTGCTTTGAGAGGCTAGAGCGTATGACAGACCCGCATTCGCTACGTTCTCTTGCCAGATATCTTTCTCGAAAACAAAGTAACGGTCACCACGTCTTAGCCAAAGTTCGTTACCTTCAATAAACATGCTCGCGCCCGCAATCAAAGCATTAATGGCGTCGTCATCCATGTTTTTCAAGCTTTCTAGCAACTCATCCCCTTCCTCGTTATCACGCTCTTTTATATGCATGTACTGAGATAGTTTGGGTTTGAGTTCTGGATACTTATCCACATAACGTGCCGCGTACGTCCCACCACCAGGGTGAATGAGACCACTACGCGAGAACCAACGAGGTGTCAGCTGCGTCCCTTTACAAATCGCTCTTGTAAATACCAAAGGCTCAGTAATTAAAGGACTTAATGGTAATTTGCCACGACAAGTATTCGCCAAGCTGTAAAGCTGTTGGATATCTTTTAACGGATAGTCAGACGTTTGCGGCAGAAGCGAATCTGGCGCAAGTAACTTGGTAGGATAATTTGATTGCAGAATACGAATATCGTACGACTTAAGAGCTACTTCATAGTTAAATAGCTCTGTAAACGTATCTATTCTTTCTGGTAGTGAATCGGAAAATGCAGGTGCCGAAAAAAGCGGCAATACAGTTGCAAAACCGAGCAAAAACTTTTTAATCAAACTGTTACCGTCACTTGTTACATTAGCCAAAACTATACATCAATCTACAAGCAATTGACATCTGCTAACAGAAGGATTTGCATTACTATAACATTGAAACGGAACAAAAAAGGGCCAGCGATTGCTGACCCTGTATAGTTTTAAATCAAGAATGGTTAAAGTGCTTTAAAAATAGACTCAACACTTTCTTTCGCATCACCAAATAGCATTGATGTATTTTCTTTGAAGAACAGTGGGTTCTGTACTCCTGCGTAACCAGTATTCATTGAGCGCTTGAATACCACTACGTTTTTCGCGTTCCATACCTCCAATACGGGCATACCAGCGATTGGGCTGTTCGGATCTTCCAGTGCGGCTGGGTTGACCGTATCGTTAGCACCGATAACCAATACGGTATCGGTTTCTGCAAAGTCATCATTGATTTCATCCATTTCAAGAACGATATCATACGGTACTTTTGCTTCTGCGAGTAACACATTCATATGCCCCGGTAGACGACCCGCTACTGGGTGAATCCCAAAGCGAACTTCAATACCTTGTGAACGAAGTACATCAGTAATTTCATGAACAGGGTATTGTGCCTGAGCTACTGCCATGCCATATCCTGGAGTGATGATTACTGATTTTGAGTTCTTCAACATCTCTGCAACTTCTTCAGCCGTTGTTTCACGATATTCGCCCTGCTCTTCGTCACCTGAAATCACTATCTCTTGACCAAAACCACCGGCAATAACACTGATAAACGAACGGTTCATTGCTTTACACATGATGTAAGAAAGAATCGCACCTGATGAACCTACCAAAGCACCTGTTACAATCAATAGATCATTTGCTAGCATGAAACCTGCTGCCGCTGCTGCCCAACCTGAGTATGAGTTCAACATAGAGACAACAACTGGCATATCTGCACCACCGATTGAAGCGACTAAATGGTAGCCGAATGCGAACGCGATCAAAGTCATCACAATAAGAGCGAACATGCTGCCATCTGCTTTTACGAAGTAGATCATAAGAAGCGTAGAAATAACAACCGCTGCGAGGTTCATTTTGTGCTTATGAGGCAGGTTAAGTGGCGACGAAGAAATCACACCACACAGCTTACCAAATGCGACAATTGAACCGGTGAAAGTTACGGCACCGATGAACACACCCAAGAATACTTCTACAAGGTGGATAACATGCTCAGCATGTGTTGCTGCTTCTGGCGCATCTAAGTAGCTGTTGTAGCCAACTAAAACCGCAGCTAAACCTACAAAGCTGTGTAGAATCGCAACCAGTTCTGGCATCTCGGTCATTTCTACTTTCTTCGCATAGAAAATACCGATCGCACCACCTATCGCCATCGCGATAATGATCCAACCAAAACCTTGCGCATCTGGGCTAAAGATCGTCGCTATCAGCGCGATCGTCATACCAGCGATACCGTAGTAGTTACCATTACGAGCAGACTCTTGCTTTGAAAGCCCCGCCAAACTCATGATGAAAAATAATGCAGCAACAATGTAAGCTGCTTGTACTAATCCTGCAGACATTGTGACTCCTATTTATCTTTGCGGAACATTTCAAGCATACGCTTGGTGACGGTGAAACCACCGAAGATATTGATACTCGCGATCAATACGGCAATAAAAGATAGGAATGAAACGACGCCATTACCTTGCCCAATTTGCAGTAATGCACCAACGACAATAATGCCAGAGATAGCATTCGTTACTGACATTAGTGGAGTATGAAGTGCATGGGTAACATTCCATACTACGTAGTATCCGACAACACACGCTAGAACAAATACAGTAAAGTGAGAAAGAAACGCTGCTGGAGCAACCGATGCTACCCATGCAAAGGCTCCAACAGCCGCTGCCACACCAATAATTTTCTTCGTTGGAGACGTAGGTTCTTCTACTTTAGGCTCTGGCTTCACAGGCTGTTCTTGTTTCACTTGCGGCTGAGCTGAAACCTGAATTGGTGGCGCTGGCCAAGTAACTTCACCTTCTTTCACCACGGTAACGCCACGGATAACAACATCTTCAAAATCAATATTGATGTTGCCATCTTTCTCTTTACACAGCAGTTTTAGAAGATTGACAAGGTTTGTCGCGTAAAGCTGAGAAGATTGTGTTGGCAAACGACCAACCATGTCAGTGTAACCAACAATTTTTACGCCGTTATCCGTCATGATAACTTGGTCTTTCACTGTATATTCACAGTTACCGCCATTAGCAGCTGCCAAGTCGACAACTACACTGCCCGCTTTCATGCTGTCGACCATTTCTTTGGTGATCAACTTCGGCGCAGGTTTACCAGGGATGAGCGCGGTCGTAATAATGATATCAACATCTTTAGCTTGCTCTGCGTATAACTCTGCCGCTTTTTTGTTGAAGTCATCAGACATTTCTTTTGCGTAGCCATCCTCAGAGCCTGACTCTTCTTGAAAGTCAACGGTCAGGAACTCAGCGCCCATCGATTCAACTTGCTCTTTTACTTCTGGGCGGACGTCAAACGCACGGACAATGGCACCTAAGCTACCTGCAGCACCGATAGCCGCCAAGCCAGCGACGCCAGCACCCGCAACCAATACTTTCGCTGGAGGTACTTTACCGGCAGCCGTAATTTGACCTGTAAAGAAACGACCAAACTCATGAGCTGCCTCAACCACTGCACGATAACCAGCGATATTAGCCATCGAAGATAGCGCGTCTAAGGCTTGTGCACGTGAGATACGAGGAACGGAATCCATGGCAAGAACGTTAATGTTCTTACTGGAAAGTTGTTCCATCAACTCAGCATTTTGAGCCGGCCAAATAAAGCTAACCAGTGTTGCTCCATCTTGCAGTAACGCAATTTCGTCAATGCCTTGCTCATCATCCACAATTGGCGCATTAACTTTTAAAATAAGGCCAGATGCCCAAACTTCTTCACTAGAAACGATTTTCGCACCAGCTGCTTCATAAGCGGCATCATCGAAACTCGCTAGCACCCCCGCTTGGGATTCAATCGCGACATCGAATCCCAATTTTATTAACTGCTCAACCGACTTCGGCGATGCAGCCACTCGCGATTCACCCGCGAGTATCTCTTTAGGTACACCGATTTGCAAAACGCATACTCCTTGTATACATATCAATAAATTAGTCCCAAAACAGAGCGTCGCTCTACTCTAATTCTTTTTTATTTCTATCTGTTTACCACGCAAGACAATTGCAAACGAAAGATGATGTTTGGGGACACCCATTTGCACAATAACACCTTGACTAACAGCCCTGTTATTATTCTGTTTGTATCGAACGCGTCTCATTACTTCAAGTGTTTTGTAATTTAAATACTAAATTTCATTACATATAACGCTAAGTAATGAATGATTGTCGCTCTGTGCACGAAAAATAACAACGCAACACCGTACTAGACTGAGGTCTAACCAGGTAACGATTAAATACTGACTTAACAGAGATTTAAGCGTTAAAAAGAAAGAGCCACTAGCATATACACTAACGGCTCTTTTTAAGATGACTGGAATCAAATTGCAGTAAATTGCTAGTCGAAGATTTTATCGCCCATTTGATCAATAAACATTTGAGATTTCTTCAACATAAGGTCATTGGCATCTTGCTCTGAGCCAAGTAAATCGGAGCGAATAAACCGATGTGTTTTCACTTCATCATTGTCATGCTTTTCTATTCGACCAGCGATGCGATATTGTCCGCCCTCTGAAAGGCTCTCTGGGTAAATAAAGAAACCTTTATACTCAACTGGCTCGATAGTTTTAGCTTCAGCGGTTTTCTCACTACCACCAAACAAACGCGAAAAAAATCCCACGATTCCTCCTTGGGTCAGCTCACTAGTCAACTGAGCGACTCTTACTTAATATTAACGTTAAGGATCGGTTTTTCATACCAATCCAACTCTTTGTCATCATCATAACTAGTATGGGAAAAAATTACAGGCACATCATACTCTCGGTTTTTACGCCTGTCTTCTTTCACCATTTCTGCGGCGTTTTTCACCGCTATATCCGCGCTTTGCTTAAACTGGCTTAATTTTTGTTCAGGAAGTGAAGACAAAAAATCAATATCATGACGGATATAGACAGGCTTGAGCTGGATAAGCGCAAGGCAAGCAATATCGGCTAACTGTTCGTTGTCATACTGTTCTAAAAATTCGGGCAAACTGAGAACCTGGCCTACTAATGTTTCCATGTAATTGTGCACATCTGAGCTTATCTGCATCTGTAAATCTCCTTTTTCCTATGAAATGAGTATAGCAACGACTTGTTTATAACAACTTATTGATTGCTCTTAATTTAATCAATCTCTCTCTTTTTGCCGTAATGTCTTCCAAAATACTTGGGAAAAGGAACAAATAGACGTATTCTTGCTAGTTCTCAAAGTTCGAAATTCAATAACGGATAAATATCCATATTGATAAAACGATTTACCTAACCAATTATATAGTCAACTATTTTCAGGCAGTTTGTAATAGATGTCCTCATCGTCAATGACTTCATCAGGCTTCAGATTCTTATCCCCTTTTTTGCTACTGGGCATAGTGAGTTCGGGCATGGACAGCATTATTCAGATGACTCAGGCAAACTGGGGCATTGCCGCAAACTTGCCGTACATACTATTAGGTTGTGCGCTACTCCTTTGTTATTCATTTAAGCAAGGCAGAGAGTCCATGGTGTGCTTGGCAATGTTGCTAGCCTACTTCGTGATACAGCACCGCCTACAAGTCCCGCTTCAAAGTGGTACCGCTTTACTTGAGCTAACCATTTTAGCCACGTTACTTCCTGTCTCGTTTCTTACGGTATTTTTGTTTAGTAAAGAAGGTTTTGACTCTAGAGCCATGTTGACTTACATCTTGATGTTAGCAATGTTCGTTCTTTGGTCTTATCTAACGCTAGCATATTACGTTGAAGGAGGGTTTGAACAATGGACAAGCGGTATTTTATTTATTGTACCTACGGTCTCTAAACTGCCTTTAATTCTTGTTTTATATTGCGTGGGTATTGTCTGTTTTCTTGGAATCCTTGTTTTAAAGAAGAATGAAATTATCCATGCGATGACCTACTCTGCCATGGTATTGGCGTCTGCGACGTTCATTTTCTTTGATGTGCAGTACATATCAAGCACCATGTTTACGCTAACAGGGCTGCTTATCATTATTTATGCCGCTTCCGCTAGCCATCAACTGGCTTTCACCGATAGCCTAACGCTGATTCCGAGCAGACGTGCACTTGATCTCGATCTAAAACACATGGGTAAGAAGTTCACGATCGCAATGCTTGATGTTGACCATTTTAAAAAGTTTAACGACACCTACGGTCACGATACTGGTGATGACGTTCTAAAAATGGTCGCTTCGCGCCTCACTAAAACCCCAGGCGGCGCAAAAGTTTATCGATTTGGCGGAGAAGAATTTACCATCGTTTTTAAAGGCAAATACGCTGACGAATGTAAGAACTTTTTGGAAGAAGCTCGCAAATCGATTGCAGAATACGAGATGATATTACGCGATGAAGAATCTCGCCCTGAGAACCATAAACAAGGACAAAAACGTCGTGGTAGCAACAGTTCGAAAAGAAAGTCGGTTTTTGTTACCGCAAGTTTCGGAGTTGCTGATAGCCGGAATGGGCAAGCTCCTCTGGACGTCATTAAATCAGCGGACGAAGCACTTTACAAAGCGAAAAAGGCCGGACGTAACTGCATAAAGCTTCGTTAGACTCTCACCAATCGTGAAAGTTAACAAGCTTGTCTGGGTTTACAACAAAACCGAACTTCCCCATCAGCATAATAACTGCACCCATCGTTGCCACTATCCCGATGTTATCTATCTAATCAAAGGTATAAGGTATACGCCCGATTGCGACATTCCGTTCGCACTGTTTGCCTATCTTACTTTGAGTGAGCTTTAAAATAACCACCAAAAAGTGACAACGCAACAAAAAGAGTGGCGTTCATAAGATTTTGTTTTTAAAGAGAATTAACTAAAGTATGTGTGTTTCTTCCCAAAGACTTCGAGGTATATAGCGCTTTATCAACGGTTGCATACAAGTCTGATTGCACTTCTTTCCCTGTCGGTTGAAAAACAAAAACACCCTGTGACACTGTCACTCTATTTGACACACTAGAATACTCATGTGGGTAATCGAGAAAATACATAGCCTCTTGTATACGCTCGGCTTCTCTTTCTGCTGTTTGAGTGTCGGTACACCCTAGCAACACGACAAACTCTTCTCCACCATATCGACCTACATATTCCCCAGAGCGACAAAAAGTAGCCTTGAGTTGATTCGCAATCGCTTGCAAGCAACGATCGCCTTCAATATGACCGTAATTATCATTAAACGGTTTAAAAAAATCGACGTCCAATAGAATCAAAGCCATTGGCATGTTGTGACGGCCATGCCATGCAACCATCGATTCCAACTTATGGTCGATATAACGGCGGTTATAGAGTTTGGTTAGGCCATCTTCATTCGCTTGCTGAGTCAAAAGTTGATTAACCTGCTCCAATTGAGCTGTCGCTTGCTTAAGCTCTCGTCTCATATGAGCAATACGCTGCATTGCGATAAGTTTAGAGTTCAGTACCAGTTTATCTACCGGCTTAATTAAATAGTCATCACCGCCCGCATCTATGGCTTTAGCAATCATTTCTGGCTCTTCGTGACTACTCAAGAAAATAATTGGGATCCAATCCGGAAACGTTTCTCTTATATGAAGAGAGACTTCAAAACCGTTCATATCTGGCATTGATATATCGAGTAACACCAGTTCCGGGTCAAAACTCTCGTAGGTATTTAACGCCTCTAGTCCACTACCTACGGCTTTTACAATATGTCCAAGTTGCTTTAGACGAATAGCCAACTGCATCCTGTCTAGCTGAACATCGTCAACCAGAAGGATTCGCATCGATGTCCCTGTCGGTTGCATAACGCGTTCCATTTTTAATTATGTCTTTATTAAACATATACCATACTCATAGAGTTGTTGCATTCGACTCATAATTAAGTGCTATATTTTTGTTTGAATATCACGGAATCCATTGCATAAAGCAGTTAGACTGGACGTTACCCTATCTAATCATGGCCTGTGAGCAGAAGTTCAACAAACTCATTCACTTTGGTCATCTTGCGGACTAATGGGTATAGCTATTTGATGCATTTGGTATTAATATTCCCGCCTTTTTGTAATGAGAGACACACCATGTCAGAAGCAACTAACAGCGAAAGCAAAAAAATCGATCTAGCCAGCATTTCTCCAGAGCTACGTAAAGTTATCGAATTTGACGAAGTTCCAGAGCAAATGTTCGAAATGGTTACCTCTATCCATGAAGTGTCTGAAGAAGCGGTACGTGAATCATGGGACGAAATGCCAGCAAGTGCACAGAACATTCTAGACAACTTTGAACAGTTTCATGCTCTAGTTTCTGTAGGCCAAGCATTCGCTGGTATTAATGTGATGGAAGAGTTTCCGACTCTTAATCTGCCAGAAAACATGACAGATGAAGATAAAGAAGAATACCGTGCTCAACTACTTGATAATGTGCTTCACAACTGTGTGAAAGACATGGTTAAGCAACTTAAGAAAGCACGTCGTGACCCACTTCTTAAGCGTGAATTCAAAGAAGTATTCGCGAAGTAATTCCGACATTCTTCTAGTAACAAAGGCCGCACTTTGCGGCCTTTTTTGATCATGAAGCGTAAATCAGTCTAAACGGTTAATGAGGCGCTAGTGCCATATCTTTTTGTGTCACACTGACACCTTTAATTTGAGCAAAAACACGGCTACCAACTTTTAGGTTGAGATCATCAAGGGCCCACGGTGTGATCGTTGCCCACAAATAACATTTCTCGTCTAGCTTGAGTGATACATTAATACTCTGCTTGTCATCGGCTGCGTTAAACGCCTCGAGGGAATCGACAATAGCAGGCAAAATATTTCGAATCGACGTCGCCTTGGGTTGCTCGAGCGTGATAGAAACGTCGTTGGCACGCACTTGCAAGCGTATTGGCGTGTCTGGTGTTCCGTCGATCTTTTGCACCCACAGGAATACATTAGGTGCAAGGCTGATACAAGTCAGTGCATAACGTTCATGATGTTCAGCAATCCGGCCTTCAAATAAGCTGCTTTGATCTGAGAAAGATTGCCATGGACGCATAGCATGAGAAGCCCACACTTCCTCAAGCTTACCTGAACTCGAAATTTTACCTTGGTCAATAATTGCAAGGTGCTGAGCAAGCCTTAAAATTTCCTGGAGACTGTGTGTGACATAGATAATAGGGATATTTACCTTCTCCGACAACTCCTCGAGAAAAGGCATTACCTCACGCTTTCTTGGCATATCGAGTGAGGCAAGTGGCTCATCCATCAAAAGCAAATTGGGTTTAGATAGCAATGCGCGCGCAATCGCAACACGTTGCTTTTCACCACCAGAAAGTGATACCGGAAAGCGCTTTAGTAACGGTTTGATAGACAAGAGTTCGGTGACTGCATCAAAATACTCGTCATCTTTTTCTTTAACGCCATATAACAAATTGCCTTGAACCGAATAGTGAGGAAACAAACGTGAATCCTGAAACACATAACCAATACCACGCTTGTGCGTTGGTAGGTTGATTCCCTGTTCACTGTCAAACAAAACATGCTCACCAACCGCAACATACCCTTGCCTTGGAGTGACCAATCCGCTGATGATGTTAATCAACGTCGTTTTACCTGCACCAGATCGTCCAAACAAGGCACTAATTCCATTACAGGGTAACTTAAGTTTGATGTCGAAGTCAGTCTCACCAAGCATTTGTTTAAATTGGACTTTAATCGTCATTGCTTCGCACCCAATCTGCTTGCCGCTTTACGATTTAGCCATTCAGAGATCATTAATGTAGACAAGGCTAACGCGATAGAAATGATACACAGACGAGCCGCCTGCATTTCTGCACCTGGCGTTTCAATAAAGTTGTACATTGCCAGCGGAATCGTTTGGGTCTCACCCGGAATGTTAGAGACGAAACTGATCGTCGCCCCGAATTCGCCAAGACTACGAGCAAATGACAGCATCGTGCCCGTAATAATTCCGGGAATGGTCAGTGGTAACGTGACGGTGAGAAACACTTTTAAAGGAGAAGCGCCTAACGTAGAGGCTGCGTGCTCCAATTTAGGGTCGACGCTATCTAAGCTTAAGCGTACTGAACGAACCATCAAAGGCAAAGCCACGACAATACAAGCGACTACTGCCCCTTTCCAATTAAAGCTAAATACTACCCCTAAGTTTTCATAGAGCCACTTTCCAAGGAACCCTTGTCGTCCTAAAGAAATCAACAATAAATAGCCGATTACCACTGGCGGCAATACCAGTGGTAAATGAATTAAGCTATCGAGAATCGATTTACCAAAGAACGTTTTTCGAGAAAGTAGCCAAGCAAGAAAAACGCCGAGAGGAATCAGCCAAAGTACTGCGTACGCGCCTACTTTGAGGCTTAACATTAAGGCTTGGTATTCCAGTTCTGTCACGCTTCGTTCCTATAATTGAAGGCCGGTTTATTGCTGAAAGCCATATTGAGCAAAAACGCGTGCGGCTTCGTCCGATTTTAGGTACTGGAAGAACTGCTCCGACTCAGTAGAATCATTCACAATTGCAGCCGGGTAAACAATAGCCGCATGCGTATCACTCGCAAATTCGCCGAGAATTTTGACTTTATCAGTTAACTGAGCATCGGTTTTGTAGACCACACCTAAAGGCGCTTCTCCACGTTCAACCAACGCCAAAGCTAAGCGCACATTCTTTGCTGGTGCGACGTGAGTTTGAACCGCTTTCCATACACCCAGTGTAGTCAATGACTCTTTCGCGTACATACCAGCAGGTACTGACGTCGGATTGCCTAAAGCAAGACGATTTCCATGCAATGCCTTCTCCCATGCCTTTGCATCAGAAAAGTTAAATGAGGTTAATTCTGAAGACTGAGGAGCAATCAACACTAAGCTATTGCGCACTAGATTTGTGACATTGTCACGATAAATGACGTCTTTATCGACCAAATAATCCATCCATTTCGTGTTCGCAGAAATGAATACATCCGCTGGTGCGCCATTGATAATTTGTCGAGCGATAGAAGAAGAACCACCATAAACGGGAGTGATAGAAACGTCATACTTTTCTTCAAAGTTTTGCGCGATCTCGTTAATCGCATTCGTCATAGAAGAGGCTGCATACACTTTTAGGTTCGTTGCTGCGTTTGCTGAAAATGAAATGCTTAATACTACCGTAAGGCAAGCATACTGTTTCCATGCTTTCATAGAGATACTCCAATACAAGGCAAGCGAAAGAACAGGTTATTTAAATATAAAGTTCAATCAGTTAATGGGCTATTTAAACAAAAAATCAAGGCGCATATGTTGTTCTATCGCATCTGCGATGCGATTAATGCCTTGCTCCTTTAACTCTTCAAAGTCTTGTTGTTTGATTTGGGTGCCGTTTACCCATTCTGATACCAGGCTTAAGACATCTTCCTCGTCAAAGAACCCGTGAAGGTAGGTTCCCATGATTTGGCCACACTCGCTGATCGCCCCTTCCGCTTCACCGGAACTGAATGTAAGAGGTTGCAGGCCCCGTACTTCACTTCGCCCTACGTGGATTTCATAACCCTTTACATTGGCTGTTTTGCCGTTAAGAGAAAGCTGTGCTTGTGTGTTTGTAAGCTGTTTGCTGTTAGTTAGCGTCGTAGTGATATCAAGCAAGCCAAGTCCTTCGCTTTGACCTGGTTGGCCTTCGACGCCGTTTGGATCATCAATCAAGTTTCCAAGCATCTGGTAGCCGCCACAGATACCAATCACTTTTCCACCAAGACGAATATGACGCAAGATATCGTTATCCCACCCTTGGCTTCTTAGATACTCCAGATCGTCTCTCACTGATTTGGTCCCAGGCAAAATAACCAGGTCGGCTTTATCTATTTTTTCGCCTTTACCTACATAACGTAGATTGATGTCTGGATTCAATCGCAGCACATCAAAATCAGTATGATTACTAATCCGGGTTAAAACAGGCACAACAACATTCAGTTTTACCTCAGAGTGCAACTCTTGCTGTGCAGTGATCGCGTCTTCTGCTTCTAAATTCAAACCATGAAGAAAAGGAAGTACACCAAGTACAGGTTTACCTGTTTTTTCTTCTAGCCAATCGAGGCCCGATTGCAATAAACGAATATCACCTCGAAAACGGTTGATAACAAATCCTTTTACTCGCGCTTGTTCAGATTCAGAAAGTAACGCAAGTGTTCCGTACAAATGTGCAAACACTCCACCACGATCAATATCAGCAACAATGATCACTGGTACATCAGCGGCCTCAGCAAAACCCATGTTTGCAATATCGCCTTCTCGTAAATTGATTTCAGCAGGACTCCCCGCGCCCTCGATAATGATCGAATCAAATTCTTGAGTCAGACGAGAGAAGGAATCTAACACCGTGTCCATCGCCACTTTCTTGTAATCATGAAAGTCAGCCGCATCCATATTGGAAATCGCCTTACCCTGCAAAATGATCTGAGCACCTGTATCACTGTTAGGTTTAATTAAAACCGGATTCATATGTACGGTTGGCTCAATATTACACGCCTGTGCCTGAACGGCCTGTGCTCGACCTATTTCACCGCCATCTTTGGTTACCGCACTATTTAGTGCCATGTTTTGTGGCTTAAATGGGGCAACATTTATCCCTTTTCTTGCTAATACACGGCATAAACCTGCCACAAGGACACTTTTTCCGGCATCCGAAGTGGTGCCTTGAACCATTAAAGATGGGATCGCTGATTTCATGAACATTTGTAAGGAATAGAGGAAGATGAACAATCATAACGTCATCGTCCCCACTTACTCAAGCAAATGAATAGAATATGAATGTTGAAATCATCATTGGTTCAAACAAGCCCTGTTTTAATGACCCCATCAAAACAAACCGATGAGGATGTAACATGAAAAAGAATACAATTATCGCAACAATCGCCGCCTTAGCTATTGCTCCTTCTATCGCGTTCGCGAAAGATAACGCTCAAAACCAATCAAACTTGCAGTTTAACGGTCCTGTCACTGTGGAAAAATTGGATGCCTTGCTAAACGACTCCAATATGTTTACTGAAAAAGATGTGGTCGTTGAAGGTAACTTATTGCGTCAAGTTCGCGCGGATAAGTTTGTCTTTAGCGATGGTTCCGGTGAAGTGATGGTCGAACTCGATGACGATATTCAGCTAAATACTCCGATTGATCACACGACTAAAGTCCGTCTGTTTGGCGAATTTGAAGGCGGGAACAAACCAGAGATTGAAGTCGAACAACTCGTGGTCATGTAAAACAAACCCCGATTGCTGTGCATATCAACATGATGTAGTGACGATTACAGCTAAATAGTGACGGCAAGCACTTAAAATGATAGCTTTATCAATCTTGGTCTGCTTTTTGCAGACCATTTTTTTGTTCATTTTAATCATCTTGCCCGGAGACACCATGCTAGGTAAAGCTCTAAAGGTTGCAGCCTTTGGTTTGTGTGCTATTTTGCCACTTTCCGCACATGCAAATAATTTCAACTACAACACGATGGAATTTCGCATGGGCACTAGCCCTGGTACATTTGGTGGCGAGTTCAATACCTACTTTACAGAGAATACCCATTTCATTGCTCGCGCAGACAGTGAATTCAGCGGAGACTGGGACATTGCTGGTGGTATAGGCTTTAATGGGCCAGCAGGCCAATTTGCAGATATTTATGGCCAAATGTTGGTACACAACATTAAAGAGAACGGCAGTGATAAAGTGGGCGACGAGTGGCGCACGGAAGTGAATATTGGCACTCGTATTTGGTTTATGCAAAATGTTGAGCTCCATGGCCGTATCGGCCAAATCATAGATAATGACGATTCGAACACCATTTACAATCTGGGCGCACGATTCCACTCAACTCAGCAACTATCGCTTGGTGCAGATTTCAAAAATAATGGTGTCTATGGCCAGCAAATTGTAATGTCTGCTCGTTTTGCATTTTAGTGGACATGACTACCAGGGCATCACAAGCAAGCATATGATTCAATAAAATGGCCTCCAATTTTGGAGGCCATTTTTTGTTAATCACGAATTATTAGCTTGTAACAGAAACTAGCTGTAATACATCAGTTTTTAGCGGTTTTTTTAGGTTTATCTTGCACATATTTTTTCGATACATCCACAACGGCGATATCTCTAAAAAAGCTTCGACCAAGCAAAATTGGAAACGTCATATGTCCGCGATCCGCTAACGTAAACTCTGTCTTTTCTTTGTGATCCCCAACGGTAATGTAGGCTTTTACCACCGCTCGTTTATCCACCTCTTCTGACGAAGACTGCTTAACTTTAGCCCAGCGCTCAACGGGTACTTTAAATTCTTTAGTGTCTTTGTCACCTAAATCTATCTTAAATTTAACCCAGTCTTTACCATCACGCTCAAACGGAACAATGTCAGTCGCACTAATTGATGATGTTGTCGCACCTGTATCGACTCTAGCCTTGAAAGTCTGGTCAATTTCAGGAACATAAACCCATTCTTCAGAACCAAGAATTAACATGCCATCGGGTGTTTTTGTGACCTTGACTGGCTTCTTAGGCTTTGGTTCCTGCTTTTTCTCAGGTTTCGCTTCTGGTTTGGGCTCCACCTCTGGCTTTGGATCTACCTCAGGTTTCACTTCTGGCTCGACTTTAACGGGCTCTTCGACCTTTGGCGACTCTGGCTCAACAGGTTCCTGCGTCGTTTGAGTTGACGTACAAGCAATTAAACTGCCGCTCATCATAAGCGGCAGAATCAGTTTCCAGTTTTTCATCCACACTCCAATTAAGCTTGAGATACTTTCTTAATTGCGTCCGCTACGTATGGAATATGAGTTTCGGTAAGTCCGGCAATGTTAATTCGACCATCGCCAACACCATAAATGCCATAATCTTCACGCAGTTGCGCCATTTGGTTTCCACTAAAGCCTAGCACAGTAAACATGCCTTTGTGACCCTCAATGAAATCAAATTGATCTGTATTATGGTTGTTTCTCAATTCGTTACACAAACTTTGACGAAGACTAACCAAACGATGTTGCATTTCACTCAACTCTTGCTTCCAAACGGAAGTCAGGTTGTCATCTTGAAGAATGGTCTTAACCAAAGCCGCTCCATGATCGGGTGGCATCGTGTAAGTAGAACGCGCTAACGTAAGTAACTTGCCTTTTGCGTTGGCCACGTCTTGCATGTTCTTACCAACCACAATCGCTGCACCAGTTCGTTCACGGTACAGACCAAAGTTCTTCGAACATGAAGTAGTAATCAACATCTCTTCAACATTATCTGCCATAAAACGAAGGCCTTTTGCGTCTTCTTCTAGGCCATCACCGAAGCCTTGGTAAGCAATGTCCACAAATGGGATGAAACCGTTCTTCTGCGACAATTCTGTAATGGCTTGCCAAGCAGAGAAGTCAATATCCGCACCAGTTGGATTGTGGCAACAACCATGAAGAAGTACCACATCTGAAGGCCCAGCTTTCGCAAGATCATCCATCATTTTTGCGGTGTCTACTTGTTTCGTTTCCGAAGAGAAATAGTGGTAGAACTTAACTTTAAGGCCTGCTGCTTCCATCACTGGCTTGTGGTTTACGTAGCTTGGGTTGGAAATCCAAACCGTCGTATCTGGCTGTGCGACCTTCATTAGGTCACCTAACATACGCAGCGCACCACTTGCACCTGGCGTTTGAATAGCTGCAACACGATCCATTGCAGACGTTCCCGTCAGTAGCAAATCGATCATGCTTTTATTAAATTCTTCGCAACCTGCAAGACCAACATAAGACTTGGTTTTTTGAGTTTCAACAACGACATCCTGCGCCATTTGAATGGCTTTCATAATCGGCGTTTCGCCTGCGCTGTTTTTGTATACGCCAATGCCAAGGTCAACCTTGTTTGGACGTTCATCGTTACGGTATGCAACGGATAGAGATAAAATAGGATCTAATACGGGAGTTGGGAGATTAGAAAACATGAAAGTCATAACCCTTTGAAATTCAAGTACCGAACCTCACGTTAACACCATCGCAAAAAATGACGAAATGATTTTTCACTTATTTCATCAATTAGAGAACAAAATTCTGGATTGCGGTGAGTTTTGTGCGCTCTATCGTTCAGAAAAAGAACGATTCACTCCTCGTTGTACCAATCCACTCTACCGTTTTTTCTAAACTCTCTTGGTGTCATGGTCGACCACGCTTTAAAACGTGTACTAAAGTTAGCGCTGGTCGGATATCCGACTATTTCTCCAATATGCTGAATTGGCCATTCTGTTGAACGAAGTAACCTAGCAGCATATTCCATGCGCATACGCGTTAAATGTGCCATTGGGCTTCGACCAAACTGCTTTTGAGTCAGTCGATGCAAATGAGGCTCCGAACATGGATATAGAGCCGCCACCTGCTCAACGCTCCAATCCTTATGGAGCTGACGTTGGACAAGGTCAAATACACGCCGAAGCCTCAATTGGCTGCGTGATATCGACTCTGAGGGCGGCATGTTTAACATCAGCTCTAACTGAGCCACACTATGCTCACCTACCGCACCACCATAATCGATTGGAAGGTTAATGCTGCGTAGTAACGTTTGGATACATGCATACATCACTTCAGGTGTAGATGAAAGCTGGTAGCGAACATCGCATTCTAATATCGGCCACTCTCTATCAGGAGCAAGAAAAAGCCACGCGATCTGCCAAGGTTCTTCTTCTATACCAAAACCGTTTTCAACACCTGCGGGTACTGTAATCAACGAGCCCGGTTCCAAATCGTATCGATAAGTCCCACTCTCTAGCCACCCTTTACCACGCACCGTATAGAGCAGCATGTGTTTCTTTTGGTTTTTACGATAAACAGAGAAGAAGTCACGACAAGTGGCAATGCCGCACTGCACAATGCCTCTCTCCTCAAGTGCTAATACTCGACTGTGATCAATAAACTCTTGATAAGTTTTTTCTGAAATCGCGTAGCGTTCTTGTTTATCTTCCATGATTTATTGGCTCACATGTGCGTTAGTAGAGAGTTTTACAAAGGTTTTGGATTCCTTTGAAAAATACACCGCCAAATCATGAGGATAAACTACTCGCATTAATCTTTAAGGAGAAATGCGATGCTCTTAACACGCGAATACATCGATAAAGCATTTTGGCAAAAGCTGATTACGATTGGCCTACCTGTTTCACTTCAGTCCATGCTTTTTGCTTTGCTCGGCGTCGTGGATATTTTCATGGTAAGCCTACTCGGAGAATCTGCAACGGCAGCAGTTGGAGTTGGAAATCGTATCTTTTTCTTCAACCTAGCGGTTGTCTTTGGCCTGTGCGGTGCAGTTACCGTACTTGCTTCGCAATACTACGGCTCAGGAAACCTAGCCGGAATTCGCAGAACGTTGGCGCAATCTTGGTTTATTTCCATTTTGGTGACGCTGCCGTTTATCGTTCTTTATGCGATTTTTGATGAAGAGATCGTCTCTTTTATGTCAGACGATCCTGAATACGTCACTTATGCACGTGATTATCTTGTGGTTACGGGCTTTAGCCTCATTGCTACGGCGATAGTAGTACCGATTGAAGCGGTATTGCGCTCCGTGGGCCAAACCAAACTGGCAACCAACGTTAGTATCTCCGCCATTGTCGTTAACGTCGCGCTTAATTATGTTTTGATTTTTGGTTTATTTGGTTTCCCTCAATGGGGCGTATTTGGTGCAGCCGTAGGTAGTTTTGTTTCTCGATTTTTCCAAACCGCCGTCTTGATTTATTTTTTCTACAAACGATATGCTTACCTAATTCCGACTAAGTTCGATTGGGTACAAGGCCGCTTAAAACAGTATCGAAAAAAGTACTTTAAGGTTTCTTTACCCATGTTGGTCCACGATGCGCTTTGGACTGGTGGATTGATCGTTTACAGCATCATCTATGGTCAATTGGGCGTTTCAGAACTGGCGATCATCTCATTCTTATCACCGATTGAAGGGGTACTGATTTCAACCTTTATGGGATTTGCGGTCGCTGCATCCGTTCTTCTTGGGAATGATATTGGTGCAAAACATTATGACCGAGTCGAGAAAACGGCGTGGTGGTATGTGTTAACCAGCGCAATCTTAGCCACCTTGCTGTTTTTCCTAGTGTGGTTGAGCTCGCCCATGATTCATCACCTATTGGTACTGAGCCCGTTAACCGATGCAGACATGGCACTTAACGTATGTTTAGTCATGGCGCTAGGTATGATTTTGAGGGTGTTTAACATGGTTGGGATTGGCGGCGTACTAAAGAGTGGCGCTGATATTCGCTATAGCATTTTCATCGACACGTTCGGTCAGTGGGCTATTGGCATCCCCCTTACTTATTACACAGGCATGGTGTTAGGGCTGCCTTTGCATTTTGTCTTGATGTCTCTGCTCGCGGAAGAGTTAGTGAAAGGCGTACTGACGACTTACCGTATTCAATCTAAACGTTGGATAAATAATATGGTTGAAGATGACCAATCGGTGACGGCGTAACCAAAAAGACATTAACGAACTCACACCAAAAGGGCTCACCCGTTATGCACGCGTGAGCCCTTTTTATGTGCGGAGAATGCTTGATTAGATGTCCGTAAAGCGATGAATGATTTGGTTTGAACTGCCACGCCATTCGAGATTGAGGTCTTTCTTGTCTTGTTCAAACTTACCATCAATCAAAACATCGATGTATTGCACCACTTCCCTTTGCGCGTTATTCAGTTCCGTCAGCGTGTAGCCAGTCCAAACCCAAATGTCTTTACCTGGGCACTCCTCTCTCACCCTTTTCACTATCTTCAAAATATGAGGCACATTAGCAGGGTGAAGCGGATCTCCACCCGACAACGACAAGCCACGGCGTTTGATACGCGTGTCGTTTAAGTCAGCGATGATTTTGTCTTCCGCTTCTTGCGTGAAAAGTACACCAGAATCCAAACGTTGCGTCGACTGGTTATAACACCCACGGCACTGATGCACACAACCCGACACAAACAGCGTGCAGCGCGTACCCGGTCCGTTAACAACGTCAATTGGATAGTATTGGTGGTAATTCATAATGCGTCTCTGTGTTATCGCGAAAGAGAAAATCAACCTGTTTAAAGTTGATTTTCAAAGTGTTAAAACGAGTGGTAGTAAACCTTACAGGTGTTTAACTCGGCGCTTCACTTCTTCTTGCTTACCGAAGTTAAACGGGCGTGCATCTGGGCTGCCTAGGTAGCCACAAACTCGACGTGTTACTGATACTTTAGTTGAGTCATGGTTACCACAGCTTGGGCAAGTGAAGCCTTTACTTGTACAGTCAAACTCGCCGTTGTAGCCACACTCGTAGCACTCATCAATTGGCGTGTTTGTACCGTAGTAAGGCACTCGGGTGTAACTGTAGTCCCATACGTTTTCTAGTGCTTCAACGTTACGTTGCATGTTCGGGAACTCGCCGTAACAGATAAAGCCGCCGCTTGAGATTTCTGGGTAAGGCATCTCAAAGTCGATCTTGTCGTATGGGTTCACCTTCTTCTCAACATCTAGGTGGAAGCTGTTGGTGTAGTAACCTTTGTCTGTTACGCCTTCAATTACGCCGAACTCTTTCGCATCGATGCGGCAGAAACGGCTACATAGGTTTTCACTTGGCGTTGCATATAAGCTGAAGCCATAACCTGTTTCGTCAGCCCATTGATTCACAGCATCTTTTAGATGCTTGATGATCGCGACCGCTTTTTCACGCAAAACAGCGTCATCATAAACGTGCGCTTCTGTACCGAATAGCGCGTTAATTGTCTCGTGTACACCGATGTAACCAAGAGAAATAGACGCACGACCGTTCTTGAAGATATCTGCGATTGAGTCGTCTGCTTTCAAGCGAACACCACATGCGCCTTCCATGTATAGGATTGGGGCCACACGTGCTTTCACGTTTTCAAGGCGAGAGATACGTGTCTCTAGTGCTTTACGAGCAAGACGTAGGCGGTCATTTAGAAGCTCGTAGAATTTCTCTTCGCTTCCGTTTGCACGGATAGCGATACGAGGAAGGTTCAAGCTCACGACGCCAAGGTTGTTACGACCTTCGTGAATCAGCTCACCGTTTTCTTCGTAAGTACCAAGGAAGCTACGGCAACCCATTGGCGTTTTGAATGAACCGGTTACTTCCACTACTTTGTCGTAGTTAAGAATGTCTGGGTACATACGCTTAGACGCACACTCAAGCGCAAGTTGCTTGATGTCGTAGTTTGGATCTTCTGATTTGTGGTTCAAACCATCTTTGATGCCGAATACAAGTTTAGGGAATACCGCTGTTTTACGGTTCTTGCCTAGACCTGCAATACGATTCTTCAGAATCGATTTCTGGATAAGGCGTGATGCCCAGCTTGTACCAAGACCAAAACCAAACGTAACGAATGGTGTTTGACCGTTCGCCGTGTGTAGCGTGTTTACCTCGTACTCTAGAGATTGGAACGCGTCGTAACACTCTTTCTCAGTGCGTGCTTTTGCGAACTCTTCTGGCTCAGCAATGTTCCACTCTTTTGCGATCTCTAGGTGTTTCTCGTAGCTTGTGATTACGTACGGTTCTAGAACCTCATCAATACGGTTGATGGTTGTACCGCCGTAAATGTGGCTCGCGACTTGAGCAATGATTTGCGCTGTTACCGCTGTTGCAGTCGAAATTGATTTTGGCGTATCAATCTCAGCGTTACCCATTTTAAAACCATGCGTCAGCATGCCTTTAAGATCGATAAGCATACAGTTAAACATTGGGAAGAACGGTGCGTAGTCTAAATCGTGGTAGTGAATGTCACCCACTTCGTGCGCTTGAACCACATCGCGAGGAAGAATGTGCGTCTTCGCGTAGTGTTTCGCTACGATACCAGCCAACAAGTCACGTTGAGTCGGAATTACTTTGCCGTCTTTGTTCGCGTTCTCGTTGATTAGATCCAGATTACTTTCTTCAATCAAACCTTCGATTTCGCGAGTTAGTGCACTTTGCTTCTCACGAGCGATGTCGCGATCGTGGCGATATTCAATGTAAGAACGCGCTAGGGCTTTGTAAGGACCTTGCATGAGTTCATTTTCGACTAAGTCTTGAATCTCATGGATGTGAACTTCATCGTGTTCTCTTAACTGTAACTCGACAGCAAGAGCCACATTAAGAGCATAAATAGCGACATCTTTATCTTTGTTTTCCGCTGCTGCTTCAACTGCTGCTTGGATACGATCCCTGTTGAACGGAGCTCTTGATCCGTCGCGTTTGATTACGATTGGTTTCACTTTGTTCTCCTTACCCGAGCATACTCACAGAGTTATCCACAAACACACTATATGGGGTTGTTTTTTATTTTGGCAACACAATATATTGTGGCGTATTTAACGAGAAGCACCACTCGAAAACATTGATTTTGATCAATAAAGATTGGCTAGCGAACAAGAAGAAATCGATCTTATTGGCGTTGATCTCAGTTGCGAAGAAAACCATGAAAATTGCAAAATTGGTACTAAATCTACTTGCTATTTTTGGAGGTCTTGTAGGATAAAGGATGGAAAGGAATACGCTAAAAGATAGGAGTGCAACAGGCCAAAATGCGATCACTTTTTGTTACGTTAATATTACTTTTTAGTTCTCTTTCATTTGCTCAAAACTCCATCAATCTAACCAGTTGGAACATAGAATGGTTATCTATAGATGGTGGAAAAGTGTCGAGAACACCACAAGATTTTGAAAAGCTGACCCACTATGTGGATAAAACACAAGCCGACATTTTTGCTTTTCAAGAAGTCGAAAGTGCTGCTGCCATCCAAAAAGCCGTTGGCAATGACTTCACTATTTATCTTTCCGATCGTTCAAACGCCTCCAACCGACACCTTCAGTTTAACGACACCAACCAATACACAGGCTTTGCCGTGCGCAATGGCGTAAGCGTATTAGACAAGCCAGACTTCTCTATCACACGAGGCAACAGCAAGCTTCGCTTCGCGAGCTACCTTGTTTTAAATCCAAACCAAGAACACGAGACTCACCTACTCTCTGTACATCTGAAAGCGGGTTGCAGTGGCGCGTATCGTAATAACCGCGATTGTAAGATAGTGAAACAACAAGGACAGGCACTAGCTAAGTGGATAAAGGCGCGCGAGGACAACAAACAACATTATGTCGTGCTTGGCGACTTTAACCACAACTTGGGTTATCAAGGAGATTGGTTGTGGGACGTGATATCGGACAATACTAGTGCAAAGCTAGTGACTAAAGACACTAAAGCGGAATGTAAAGTGCGCTCTAATCGTAATCCGAATAAAACCCACCAATTCCGCTCGGTGATAGACCACATTATTGCGAGTGGTGATTTAAAGGCGTCGTCTGGTGTTCAAACCGTTTTCAAAACACAAGATGTACTCGACTATAAACTGAGTGACCATTGCCCGGTTTCTACGACACTCACTTTTTAGCGTTTAAGTACTCTTTTTAACGTTGAAGTACTTTCTTTATTGACGAACCACTCTTTTAGCGGTGAATGACCCAACCAACATTGCCGCTATAAAGAGCAGAACTTGTGTGTTGCCAGTAAAAAGGCTGGCAACCGCAGGACCAGGACACACACCCAGTAAGCCCCAACCAATACCAAACAGTGCTGCACCACCGACTAACTTTTTGTCTATCGTTTTAGAAGTCGGACAGACAACCTCATCACCAAACACAGATTCGCTTCTTGGCTTTATTAATAAAAGATAAGCAGGAACGAACACAACAAGTGCTCCGCCCATAACGAAGGCTAAGCTTGGGTCCCATGAACCGGTAATATCAAGAAAGCCGATCACTTTTGCCGGATCTGCCATACCAGAGACCACCATACCAATACCAAAGAGCACACCAGAAAATGCAACAACGGACATTTGCTTAATACTTTTCATTACGTGAGTTTTCATAACGACACTATTCCTCACGATACTAGCAAGACGGTTAACATGGCTGTGGCCATAAAAGTACACGTCGCGACCACAGAACGGATTGAGAAACGCCCTATTCCACAAATGCCATGGCCACTAGTACAACCATTGCCGATACGCGTACCAACACCGACTAACAAGCCAGCAACTATAACTAAAATAAGAGAACCGCTGTACTGATCTGGTACATGCCCGCCAAGAACATAAACAGCAAACAAGCCACCTAATACCATCGCAATTAAAAAAACAATTCGCCAAACGCGGTCTGCGCTCTCAACGGCACCGTTTAAGATCCCACTGATCCCAGCAGTCTTGCCAGTAAATAGCATCAGTGTTATCGCTGATACGCCAACTATTATGCCGCCCAACAGCGACATCCAAGGAACTTCAAACATAGCAACCGCCAAACTAATTACTTACAGAAAACTTGCTTAAACGCTTCAACCAGCGGACCAACTCTTTCATCAGAAATTGAATAAAATACCTGCTGAGAAACCTTCCTAGCTTTAATGATGTCGTGCTTTCTCAATACGGTGAGATGTTGTGAAAAAGCAGATTGGCTTAATGATGAACCTTCAAACAGTTCACCGACCCCTTTCTCGCCTTCAATCAGCTTACACATCACGATTAGGCGCTCTGGATGAGCCATAATTTTAAGCAGCTCACTCGCTTCGGTCGCACTTTGTAGCATACTGTCGCCCATTCTTATGCCTCTTCATTACTACATTACATTTCATTAGATATTACTAATTAATATTATTAAGTCAATGCTAATGTAGATTAAATAACATTAGACTCAGCTAATTTATTTAAGTAAGGTGTAGGCGTTTTCGATCATTCAGCAGGAGAAATCCATGAGCAAAATCGTGATTATTGGTGGGGTTGCTGGAGGTGCATCTGCAGCAGCTCGCGCTCGTCGTTTAAGTGAAGATGCAGAAATCATTATGTTTGAACGCGGTCCATTTGTGTCATTAGTCAACTATATGATAGACGACATTAAAAATAGTTTAGCACTGCTCTTAATATAATCTTAAAAACAAACAAAAATTTACTTGTTTTCGAGTGTATTATTGTTTGTTTTTTACTCGCTAAGTTGGAGTGTCTATATGACCAAAATTCTCATTGTCGGTGGTGTGGCTGGCGGTGCATCAGCAGCAGCCCGCGCTCGTCGTTTAAGTGAAGATGCAGAAATTATTATGTTCGAACGAGGTAATTTCGTGTCTTTTGCTAACTGTGGCCTTCCCTATCACATCGGTGGCGACATCAAAGATCGCAGTAAATTATTGCTACAAACACCAGAAAGCTTTTTAGCGCGTTTCAACGTTGATGTTCGTGTAATGAATGAAGTGGTATCGATAAACCGTCAAGACAAAACAGTGACAGTAAAAAATCTTCTTGATGGCTCAGAATACGAAGAGACATACGACTTCCTATTACTTAGCCCAGGTGCAGGCCCTATCGTTCCACCAATCCCTGGTCTGGATAACCCGTTGACTCATTCACTTCGTAATATCCCTGATATGGATCGCATCATTAAAACGATCCAGATGAACAAGCCAGAGCACGCCACGGTTGTAGGCGGCGGTTTCATTGGTTTAGAAGTAATGGAAGCCTTCCACCGACTTGGGATTAAAACCACTTTGCTTGAAATGGCAGAGCAAGTCATGACACCTGTTGACCGTGAAATGGCAGGTTTTGCTCACGCAGAAATCCGTGAAAAAGGGATCAACCTGAAGCTTGGGGTGGCGCTTGAATCTGTTCAGTTCTTACCTAACGAGCATATTGCAAGTATCGAGGCTGGTGAAAGCGAAAAGCACCAACACTTAGAAGGTGAACTGGAACTCACTCTAAATAACGGTGAAAAACTCACCACCGATATTTTGATTATGGCAATTGGTGTTCGCCCTGAGATCAAATTGGCAAAAGAATCTGGCTTAGAAATCGGTGCTCTAGGTGGTATTTGTACCAATGAATACATGCAAACTAACGATCCTTCAATTTACGCTGTTGGTGATGCAGTTGAAGAAAAAGATTTTGTCACTGGCGAGCAGACACTTGTTCCTCTAGCTGGACCAGCAAACCGTCAAGGTCGTATGGCTGCCGATAACATGCTAGGTCGCAAAGAAACTTACCAAGGTACACAAGGTACTGCGATTTGTAAGATCTTCGACCTTGCTGTGGCTTCAACAGGAAAAAATGAGAAACAATTGAAACATGCTGGCGTTGAATACGAAAAAGTTTACGTCCATACCGCAAGCCACGCGAGTTACTATCCTGGTGCAGAAGTCGTTTCATTTAAAATGTTGTTCGATCCAAAGTCGGGCAAGATTTTCGGCGCTCAAGCAGTTGGTAAAGACGGTATCGATAAACGCATCGACGTTATGGCCGTGGCTCAACGCGCAGGTATGACGGTAGAGCAACTTCAACACTTAGAATTGACTTACGCGCCACCTTTCGGCAGTGCAAAAGATGTGATCAACCAAGCTGCGTTTGTCGCAAACAACATCATCAAAGGTGACGCGATTGCGATTCATTATGATGAAATCGATAAATTGTCTGAAAACCAGGTCCTTCTTGATGTACGTAATCCAGGTGAACTTGAGTCGGTAGGATATCTTGAAGGTGCAATCAACATTCCTGTTGACCAATTACGTCATCGTATGAACGAACTACCAAAAGACAAAGAGATTGTGATTTACTGTCAAGTTGGGTTACGTGGTAACGTTGCTTATCGTCAGTTAGTTAACAATGGTTACAAAGCTCGTAACCTTATAGGTGGCTATCGTACTTACAAGTTTGCAAGGGCTTAATATCCTCTAGACACTCTATTCGTTCTAAATAGTAGAACTAAAAAGCGAGCTTCAAAGCTCGCTTTAAATTTTTGTTTTATAGTCATTGCATATCAACCAAGACCCTGAGCTAACAAATTCGAGCGGCAACGCAACGCATGTAACATTAATAAAGCTACCAATCACATCGCCTACATGTCCGCGATCAATAAAGGACTTAATTGCCAAGCATGGCACTGATGAAGCAAAATCAGGAAAGTACGAAATCACTGAGCACAACTTTGAAGAAATCATGTCTCACTTCAAACCCGCAAATGCGCTATACAAGAGAAGTACAGAAAAGTAGAGTTACATGAAAAACAAAGTGTTGTTATCAATGAAGATAAACACTCTCTTTGTGCAATAGCTGCGAAACTGCATGAAGCTGTAGAGATGTTTGATGAGCTAGAGAGTGAAGATGAGATTAATGCTGAAGAAGCGCAAGAACTCCATCAGGCGCTATACAGAATGACTTTAAGACTAAATGCAGCGAAGTTCCCTACTGTTATGTTCAATGACCATGTGTTCAGTCTTGACGACAGTAATAACTTACAAGCTATAAGAGCGAAAAGAAAAAGTATTGCATCAATCTCTCACGCATCAAACTTAAAAAGATTTGCACCCCACGCTAGTGCTTTAACACCTTTCGATTACAAGCCCAAACCCAAAAAAGCAGGAGAAGGTGCTCAAAAGCTAATCGCATACTTAGCGAAAGCAGAAGCAAACACAAACTGGAACCAACAGCCCCATCGGGGCTGTTTTCTTATTCTCACACGCTAAAGTTGCCTTTTACCTTTGACTGGGGGTAAAACTAAAACTACCCTCGATAGCGGGTAAATACGAGGAATTGTTATGTTGATAACATCGCCGAAGCAGTTAGCAATACATCTTCGTGATGAAAGAAGACACAAAAAGCTGTCTCAGACTAAAGTTGCTGATCCAGTTGGACTTAAGCAGGACACCGTTTCTAAGTTTGAACTTAATCCAGAAACCACCAGCATTCAGACATTGTTTCGCATCTTATCGTCGCTAAATCTTGAAATGCATATTGTTCAGAAAAGCGAAAGTATCTATCCGAAGTCGTATGATGATGACGGAGAGAAATGGTGAGTCAAGTCATTCCCATGCATGGGAACACACCGAAGTCGGCATGCTTAACGAAATCGAGTGCTGCCGAAATTGTAGCTCACGACTGGACAATTCTGTGTTAGAGACTTTCCTAAATTAGCAACCCATAAAAAAATAAAGGTATGGAAAATCTGGACAAAGCAGATTTTTGGCAATTATCGTTGGTTGATATTATGTTCACTCTAATTTTTCTTCGTTTTGTGGTTTGGATGATTTGGGTTTAACACTTCAAACCCAATAGATTCAAGGCTTTTAACAATGTCATCGTGGTTGTATTTGTTGCCAAGTAAATCCATGTCTACTGCAACAACAAGCTCTGACTCTGCCCTCGTTAATGCAACGTAAACCATATTCCAAGTCTTGTTGAACTTGGTTACAGCATCCTGCATTAAGCATTTGAAAATCGCTGGTGTTAAGACTAATACACAGACCTTAGACTCTAAGCCCTTAGTGCGCTGGATGCTGCTTATTGTGTACTTAGCAGAATTATCCTTGGATGAACTATATTGCTCGGCAGATCGGCAAAGATTTTTGAACAACTCTTTTTCATACGGAATTTCCAGCGTGGCAAGAAATTTACGTATGGAACTATTGTTGTCATTTTTGGACAACAGAGATGCAAAGAAACGCTGTAATGAATATATGACCACCCCTTCTTCGTATTCGGGGAATTTTACTGTGAGTAGCTCTTCTACCTCAGGGTCAAACTCGGGTAGTGCTCCTGTTTGTTTAGTTGAGTAGTTACCTTCTTTTCTGAAGATGCTAACTAAACTTCCATTCTCAATGTGATGGCTAAGTACAGCGTCATAATGGTCATCTTCTGTAGTGATGTATGTGAGGCGTCCTTCAACTTCAGACAAGCTGATCTGCTCTTGCCCTTTGGGGCAGAAGGTATTTGATAGATCAAGAATCCTCTGTGGAACCCTACGAGATGTCGTGATATTCGGCAGCACTTGTACTTTTTTGTTGGCTTTGTTTTTTGCTAACCAACCTTTGAAATCTTGTGGATAATCGATTGCTTGCTTGGGATCGCCTACCATGTAAATATCAGCAGAATTCTCGCCGATTTTTTGAAAAGCTTTAAGAGCGGTTTCGTCAAGATCCTGAGCTTCATCAAGGAAAATCTTGTCGATCGCACTGCTTAGGAGTTTGTGAACTTTCCTAACTTTAGATTTCTTCTTCTGGCTGTTGTGTTTTGAATAGTTTTCATCGACAACTCTCCATGCCGCAGAATATGTTTCATCGACATGTATTACCCCAATTTTCTTTAGCCTTGAAATGGTACTCTTGGCTTCTCTTTGTTTTTTCTCAGCAGACTTTCCAGCAGGAAAGTTTGAGTACGTTTTGCATTGTGAAGAGGTGGTGTGTACTTCATTTAAAACAAAAGGAGAGTAAGGGTAAATGACCTCATTCAATAGAAACGTGTGAACTGTGCAAACTACGATATTGTCTGGCAAGTATCCTAATTGTCTGATAATCGCTTGAGAAATGTTCTGCGTGGCATTATTGGTATAAGTAATCGCAAAGATTTTCTTATGCGATGTTGAGTCGTAGTGCGCGATGATCTTCTCAGCCAGACCATGAGTCTTACCTGCGCCAGCTCCAGCTATCTGAATTTCAATCATTTCATGAAATCCAAGGCTTCTTGAATGTGCTTGGGTAACGAGATCGGATCTTTGTTCTCTTCATCTAAGATGGAGTCAGCTATCCTGAGCATCCTTTCAGCTTTGCTTTTCTTCAGGAACTCAGCCATATCAGCAGAAGTTTTGTACTTCTTCTTGAAAAGTGTGTTCAAGCGGCCAAGGTTTCCATCAGCCTCTGCAAGATCATCTTCGAGCGTATATTTGGTAGTGGTTCTTACTCGAATATTGTCGTTATCAGTATCGTATTTTTGATGCTTATCTTTGGTTGAGTCATTGTCATCATAATCTCGAATTATGCTTAACTTCTTCTTAGTATTGCCTTTGTTAACTTGTAGCCAAACGTCCATGAAAGTTGTAAAGCCCGTTTGCTCAATAGAAATAACTTCAAGACTACTAACATTTTCGTTATTGCGATATAGGATAGCGTTAATCAGCATCTCTTCCGTAGTGCCTTCAACGAGAACAGTCTTGTTGCTCAACAGTAGTTTTAGAATGTCGAAGTTTGGTCTCTTACGAAGGTAGTTAGTAAGATGTTTCTTACTATCAATTAGGTGGTTCGCATTATTTCCCGATAGGACGATCACGTTGGTTAACTCAAGTTTATTGATGACCAGTGGACTATGGGAGCTAATTAGCGTTTGTAGAGACGAGCCGCCTTTTTGTGTGCTTTTGTATATAAAATCAGTTGCGAAGCGGAGGTTGTTGACGCTGAGGTGTGCTTCAGGTTCTTCGATACAGCATAGGTTGAGTGCATTCTTGTTGCCCCTAAAGAACTCAAATAATAGGTAGATGTACACGAGGTTACGATATCCAAGACCACGCTGATACAGATAGCTTTCACCCGACTTCAGAGTAATGTTGGATAGGATGCTTTTTAAATTAGGCAGATTCGGGATACATTCCAGCTTATCAACAATCTCGTCGAAGAAGTTCTCGAAGTCTGGATCAGGTGTAACGATTTTTGTGAATGTCTCGGTGTTTTCGATTGCATCGAAAAAAGAAGTGTATGCGCTGTTAATCTTGGCTTTGTCGGAATCTTCGAGAGCGGAAATCAACATCTTAGTCAGGATGTCGTTTGATTTCTGAGTGTTACTCTCGGCAAAGTCGTCACGCTCAGCGTTGATCGAGTTGATGCCTATAAGTCTTAAATCAGAATAGCTAACCCTTAACCCATTGTTACTTTGTGTTATGTCGTAGTCATACAGCTCAATTGGCAGGTTGAACCAGCGTGTATCTTTTATGTCCCCGATACCTTCAAGTAGCTTCTTGGCAGCCTTAACAAATTGCTCTGTATCTTTGGGCTTGAAGTCGTAACGAATCTTGTAGCTATCGTCGGCTTCTTCTCCGATTATCCACTTCCCAATAACGCCTTCTTCAATAATGTTCTTTGGCTCAGTAAACTCGACCTCAACTCGCACCTTAGGAATCAGAAGCTTGATCTCATCATCGTCCTTACCATTGATGATCGCTTGGTAAAACTCTTTGATTGCTTCGCGGTTGATATCCGATACTGAGAGACGTTTCTTATTGAAGCTAATGTCATTGTTGTTAAGTGGCAAGGCAAGAGCATCGAATAGGTTAGTTTTACCTGCTTCGTTTTCACCAATAATTACGCTTAGTGGTGAAAACTTGATCTCGAAGTTTTTAAAGGCTCGATAGTTTTCAATTTCGACTGTACGAATGTACATTTATCTTCCATGTAGTTATTGTTTGTTATCATTTTCATAAAGTTAACATCAAACAATGTAGGCTGAAACAAACTTAGACGAAAAAGTAGCCCCTCATCAAAACCATTGTGAACTTCAAAATTTCCTAGTAACTTGAATCTCACTCCGTTGAGATGAATCGGTGATCCATTCTAAGTCATCCGTTGGGCGCGGTATATGCCTATGTAGGTGCGTACAAAAAGCATTACACCAAGTAAGTCAAACTTGATTGTTGTGAAATGAGCAACTAATGGCTCTAGCTCATTTTGGGGCAAAGGTGTGTTTACTGTGATCGGTTTCAGCACACCTCTGGACAAAAATGAGCCAGCGACTTTGCTAAATTAGTAATAAATGAATAACTACAGGTATGGAAAGTCGCTTAGTTTTGATGGTGCAGATCAGAGCAACGCCAATGCTTCCGCAGACCACCTTAAACACCAAACGCAACGCATAGTAAAAATGCCACGCGTTGCGAATCACTCTTAAACAGTTTGTTATGTTCAAAACGGTATGTCGAAATCCAAATCTAAATCGGACTGTTGTTCTAAGGTTTTTAGCTCTTCTTCGATAAAGACGATAAAGCCCCAACTCTTATCAACTAGCTCACGAATAGATTCAGCACCGATAACTAAGGGGTTCCCATCCTTATCATAACCAGCACGATGAACACAGTGATGCCTTGTACTAACAGCTTGGAATAACCACTTAATTTCACCAAAATCTACGCTCAACACTTCCTTGTACATGGGCTTAACTTTCTTAAGGTCATGGAATATCAAGTCTTTTAAGTACTTTGCTACTGTTTGCTTTAATTGGTTTTGCTTTTGAAATATTTCTTTAAGAGTGAATTTTTGCTGTGAAAACGTAGGATCAGTTTCTACTAGCTTTTGTATAAAGTCACTGTTGTTAGTGACCTTATGTATAAACGTAGACGCAAGATATGCCTCTACTGCAGCAACAACATGACCATGTAGCATTACATGCAAGCTAAAAGCTTGCTCTTCGGAAACTTCCGCTTCAAGAAGACCTTTTACGTTCTCTATTTGGCGTTCGAATACAGAAAACTGTTTTGAGCTTTCAATAAACCAATCGAGATCATCTTCACCTAAATCAGGGTAATAAGGGACTGAATAATTCACATCTATTTCACCATTATCGATGCTACATTCAGCATATGAGAATGAGTTGGTTATGTAAGCCTCATACATATCTCCACACTTCTCACACTCAATTTCTTCCCAATGTTCACTGGTACTATCACGAGATTTCTCTGCCATGAAATCGGGATCAGGAACATATACAGTCGCTTCGATATGATGAGAGCATCTACACACAAAGCTAATATCCATCAATAGACTCAAATTTTTCTCCTTTGAACATAACGCCTTGTTAAGGTGTGAGGCACGCAATACCGAAGGTTCCGCATAACACCTTAACCACTAAAGCCAACGCATAGTAAAAATGCCACGCGTGCCGAATCACTCTTGAACAATTTGTTATACGAATTTTTTCAGTGCCAACACTTGCTGTTCAAATAACTCACAATCTGACTTTGAGTATGACTTAGCGACATTAACCCATTGAACGCCCGTTTCATCTATGTGGCGAAACTCGACTTGAAGTGCATATTTAGAACAACGAAAAAGAGCAAAAACCAAACCTACAACCGTCAGACTAAGAACTAAAACTAGTAGCCATTGTGGCACCTCTTCCAACCTTGGAATAACTAACCAAACTGCCCCTGAAAAAACACACACCCAGAATAAAACTTGACCTAAATTATCAAGAAAACTTAACTTTTTAACCCTAACATTGTTTATCTTAGACAAAGGATATGAGTCTTTCTTAAACCTGAACTCTTTTGAATCCAAGTTAAAATCAGTATTTTTGTACATAATTTCCCTCTATTCGTATAACGCCCTGTTAAGGTGTGAGCAACTCAATACCGATGTTTCCGCAAACCACCTTAACCACTAAACACAACGCATAGTAAAAATGCCACGCGTTGCGAATCACTCTTAAACAGATTGTTAAGTATTTAGTCGTTGATAAACTCTTCCAAGTGCCTATCAAATGCTGGGAACCTATCTCTACCCGAGAAAGCCTTGTCTAAACTAATCATATAACTTGCACCACATGGGTTCTCTTTTACAGATTTAGTTTTCGCGTAATCACTATAGGAAGCCACAGCCCCTATCAGTAAAGATGACGAAATGGCTGTAATCGAAAACGGGTCACCTGCCAACGAGGCGGCTCCTAAGGCTGTCATTGAAGTTGGTAGCCCCATAGTAAATAAAGAACCTACTCCACCTTTTTTCAGGAAACCTTGAGACTTTTTCAAGTTACCTTTTGCTTGCATTAATTTATTTTTATAATCCGTGTAAATTAATCGTGCGTGCTCAGGGCTCTCACAACGATGAAACTGATCTGCGAAGTCAACTAACTCACTCCTAAACGCCAACTTTTCATCATGTGAACGGTTAACCACGTTGATGATTTTTTCCATAGAAACTTGCGACAAATTCTTAGGGAGCAAGTCGGTCATCATCAAGCTTGAATAAAAGCCCGATGCTTTCTCATCGTATACTTCTTCCTTAAAATTGGCCAGTTCAGAAAAGTAAGACCCAATAGCAAAGTTATCAGGCCTGTCAGTACATCTTTCAAGCAAGCGGCGCTCTGCTACATTTTGAGCCAAAAAGTACATATATCCACGGGCAACTTCTCTAGGCAATTGTATCCACCCTTCAGAGTCTAAGCCTCTAGAAAACTTATCCAACAACGGGTAAAGCGAAGCGTCTACTTTGTCAGGATGTACAAAAGAGATATCAGAGTCCTCCAAACCCGCAGGTGTATATGGCACACTAGCCATGAATTTCTCGAAGTCACCTACTGCCCCTTTGAGGTCATCTGAATCCAAATATATCGAACGGATCAAATCGCTATCGACAGCTCGTTTGATATCATCGGAATCTTGTGGTTCATAATTTCTTGGAACGATTCGGTATACACGATCCCAAACTAACAAAGTGGATTTCAACCATTCTTCATTATTAATTTCGATAGAAGGGTAATAAAGTACTGAATCTTTCATATATCCTCATACTGATACTTAACGCCCTGCTAAGGGGTGAGCAACGCAATACAAAAGCCGCCGCATACCACCTTAAACACAAAAACCAACGCATAGTGAAAATGCCACGCGTTGCGAATCCCTCTTGAACAGTTTGTTAGGCGACATTTCTACGTTTAACTTCTTTCTCATACGAAGATTCGTTGTATAGCCAAATAGCCCAAAATGCGAAAAACATCCCGATCGTGTAAATTGAGTAATTAAGAGCATTATCCGATAAGAAAATCGTAATGCTTGCCGCATCAGAAGATGGATAAAGGAAAATAACATTAAAAATCATGTACAAAATGGCTGTGACGAAAGTTGTTCTGAAAAGCCAATTTAAACATCCTTTCTTTCGAGATTTTTGCCAATTATCAAATGCTTTACCATTCATTAATCCACTCCTTTTCTATTAACTGAAGCTAGATTCACGCCAAGATACTATCACTACTCTATCGTTTATCTCATGTCGCCTAACGCCGCGTTAAGTGGTGAGCAACGCAGATCACCCTACCTAAACCATTGTGCCATAAACACATAAATTGACCTAAAGCTCAGAATGCCAAGCGTTGGGAATCCGTCTTAAACGCTTTGTTATGCACGTGTTGACGCCAACTTCTGCTTCTGAGATACTTCTTTGGGATTATTAAGAGGAAACAAATGACGTAGTTTTATAATTTTACATTTTGACTTAGTTACAGACTGCATCATTTGCGAACCTGTACCTAAAGTTTCATGCAACGAGCCGTGCTATGAGATTTTAGGTACAGGTTTTTTTTTGGATTTTTTTCAAGGATTCACGACAGGAACATCAATGCCAATTAGTACAATAATTAATTTTGCTGCTACAGTTTTTGCACTGATAGAGGTGTGTCGTTACCTGTATATGTGTTTTAAAAGTAAAGCTAATCCTAGATTAGAGAAAGTCGTTAGCAATGCTCTGGCAGCTAGTTCAGCTCCAATGGGATTCGCTCTAATCATTGCAGGTTTTGATCCCTCAATCATGAAGCAACTGGAAGGGCTAAACATATACTATACGTTAGCTGGAGTAAGCCTACTCTTTGTTACCTTTAGAGCTTTATTTGGAAGAGAAAGTGCATAACGCCAAATTAAGGTGTGAACAACGCTAACCACTCTACCTAAAGAATTGTGCCATAAACACTAAATTCACTTAAA